>CAYSDW010000025.1:399-6034 GCA_964429925.1 uncultured Candidatus Saccharibacteria bacterium
GTCTCCCGAAAAATTCCATTTTATCGGGGTTGACGCAAACAAGTATTACATCCAGAGAGCAGAAACGGATGAGCGATATCTCATACCCTCGAAAGACGAGCCTGATTACCTCGACATGTTGACGGATGTCATCGTGAAGACGAAAGCGGACTTCCTCCATACGCAAAACAGCGCAGAACTTGCCGTCCTTTCAGAAAACAGGGAGAGGTTCAAGACTAATTACTTCCTCCCCGACAAGGAGACCGTGAGGATTTGCGAGAATAAATTCGAAAGCTACAAGCGCTGGGAGGAAGAGGGCCTCCCCCAGCCGAAGACGATGTTTTTGAACACCCCCGACGACCTCGAAACCGCTTTCCGGACGCTCGGGGAAAAGGTTTGGGTGCGAGAAATAAAGGGATCGGGCGGCAGAGGATCGCTTCTTGCCGAAACATTCGGCCAGACAAAATCGTGGATCGACTTTAAGGGCGGTTGGGGAAAATTCACTGCAGCCGAATATCTCTCTCCGCAATCCATTACGTGGCAGTCGATTTGGAAAGACGGAAAGCTTATCGTCGCTCAAACCAGAAAAAGGCTCTACTGGGAACTGGCGAAGATCTCTCCTTCGGGCATTACCGGAGCGACTGGCGGAGCTATGACCGTTTCGGATCCCCTCGTGGACGAGATCGCCGAAAAGGCCATCTTTGCGATCTCCGACAAGCCCCATGGCATTATGAGCGTTGACCTTACCTACGACAGAGCGGGCGTTCCGAATCCCACGGAGATCAACGCGGGAAGGTTCTTCACCACCCATGAGTTTTTCACCAGAGCGGGCCTCAACATGCCGTACATCTTCGTAAAACTTGCCTTTAACGAGCCTTATCCGGAGATCAAGAAAAAGATAAATCCCCTTCCCGAAAACCTGGTTTGGATCCGCGGGATGGACTGCCATCCCATTCTTACCTCGCTCGATGAAGTGGAGCGGCACGTTAAAGTGTTCGAGAAAAGACGTAAAAATAATGAGGCCTAAAAAGAGGATCGTGATAACCGGAAGCGGCGGCTTCCTGGGTTCGTACCTGTTAAAGAGTTTCGAGAAGGGGAACTACGAAGTGCTGGCGCTCACGCGGAACACGAGGGGTCGCGTGAATTCAAAAACGGTTCAATATATCAAGTGCGATATTGCGAAAGACGACCTCGTGCCGTATCTAAAGAATGCGGACTTTGTATTCCACCTTGCGGCGATAAAACCAGAGGGCTCCGACATCTCCGAAGAGGACTGCGTGAAAAACATCAAGATGACGCACAACCTTGCCTCATCGAACAGGAGGGCAAAGATCGTTTATGCGAGCACCAATAACGTCTATGGAGTTCCGGCAAAAATCCCGATCAGAGAGAGTGACCCAGTCCGCCCTACCGAACACTACGGCATGAGCAAGCTTTGCGGCGAAATGATACTCGACTTTTTTTCGAGGAAGCACGGCTGGCCGCTTGCGACCTTACGGATCGCGAACGTATACGGCCCCGAGGCGCGAAGGAAGGGGGGCGCCCTCTTCAACTTTTTCTCAAGGCTCAAAGCTGGCTCGCCGCTTGAGATCGTCGGCGACGGGTCGCAGCGAAGGGACCGGGTCTGGGTGGAAGACGTAACCCGGGCCTTTACGATGGTAATGGCTGGAGATGCGACGGGGGTATTCAACATAGGAAGCGGCCGGAGCTACTCCACCATCGAGGTCGCGAAGATGGTCGGAAAGCTTCTCCGCAAAAAGCCGCGATTCGTTTTAAAAAAGAACGCCGCTCCGCAGAAAAAAGAGATCCTTCTCGACATCGGAAGAGCAAAAAAAGTTCTGGGATATCATCCGAGGACCGATTTCAAGAAAGGCCTTGCTATGCTGATAAAAAAGTGGAACGAAACGCGATAAAAAATATTTTCCTCGACCTGGACGGAACTCTCGTAGATTCCTCGCGCCGAAGCTATTTTCTTTATCGGATGATCATCCGGGAGTTGGGCGGGAGGCCTCTCTCGTACCTGTCCTACTTGCGGCTCAAGCGCGCGAAGCCGCTCCTCGAGGAGGTTCTCCGCAAGAGCCGCGGCCGGAACGATGTTCGGTTCTTTAAAAAATACTGGGAGGCGCACATCGAATCGCCTGAGTATCTGGCGCATGACCGCTTGGCTGCGGGAGCCAAGAGTGTCCTCGCGCGCTTGGCCCGTACGCATCCGCTTTATCTCATCACGCTAAGGAGAAACAACTCATTGCTTCATCGGGAACTCGAGCGGTTCGGGGTCGCACACTACTTTCGCAGAGTCATATCGTTTCCGGTCCAAGGCAGGAAGCGGGCGGAACGAAAGGCGAAAGCCTTGCGCAAACTCGCACGAAAAGGCGATATTATAGTCGGCGACAGCGAAACCGATATCCGCGCCGGAAAAGCATTGGGCCTCATTACCGTTGCGACCACCAACGGGTGGCGCTCGAGGGCGCTGTTGCGCAGGGAGCGCCCCGACCGCCTTCTTGCCGGCATCCGCGACCTCGCTTCGGTCGTTGACCGCATACGTACATGAAATTTGTTGACCTCGAGGCACAGTACTGCACGGTGAGAAAAGCGGTGAACAAAGCCGCCCTCAGAACGATGGAGAGTGGCCGTTTTATTTTGGGAAAGGGCGGCGCCAAACTCGAAAGCTCCGTCGCTGGCTTATGTGAAGTTTCTCACGCGGTAGGAGTTAACTCCGGCACCGATGCGCTTTTTCTTTCGCTCAAAGCGCTTGGCATTGAACGAGGCGATGAGGTGATAACCTCCCCTTTCTCGTTCTTCGCGACCGTCGAGGTCATAATGCAATGCGGCGCAAAACCCGTTTTCGTCGATATCGAACCCGCCACCTGTCTCATTGACCCTTTGAAGATCGAACGCGCTGTTACCGAAAAAACGAAAGCGATCCTCCCCGTCCATCTCTACGGCCAGATGGCGGATATGGAAGCCGTAAACCGTATCGCGCGTAAGCATAAGCTCTTCGCCATCGAAGACGCCGCCCAGGCGCTCGGCGCGAGTCAGATGATCGGCAAGAAGCGAGTGATGGCAGGGGGAATAGGCGACATCGGCTGCTTTAGTTTCTTTCCCACAAAGAATCTCGGCGCTTACGGTGATGCGGGCATCGTCACTATGAAGCACCGGGCGATTGCCAAGCGTATCCGCCTACTCCGAAACCATGGCTCCGCGCAAAAATATCGCCACGTCATGCTCGGCTACTCGTCACGCCTTGACGAGTTCCAGGCAGCGATCCTCCTTGCAAAACTGCCTTATCTCGCCCGCTGGAACCGCGCCCGCCAGAAGATCGCCGCCCGCTACACCGCCGCGTTCAAGGGTCTTCCCGGAATCACGGCGCCCCTCATCGTTCCCGAAAACACGCACATCTTCCACCAATACACAATTCGAACGCCTCGGCGCGATGAACTCCGCACGTTCCTCGAGAAGCGTCGTATCCCTACTGCTGTCCACTATCCGCTTCCGCTGCACCTTCAGCCAGCCCTTAAGAATCTCGGCTACCGGCGCGGCGACCTGCCCGAGGCGGAACGCGCCGCTCTGGAGGTTATCTCGCTGCCGGTATACCCTGAACTGCCGCTCGCGGCTCAGAAACGGGTTATTGACGCCATCCGCGCTTTCTTCAAATAAGACATTATGAGCACTGCACCAAAAACCGTATCCGTCGTAATCCCCTGCCGCAACGAGGAGCGGTTCGTCAAGCGCTGCCTCGACTCCCTGCTCGCGCAAACTTATCCGAAAGGCCAGGTCGAGATCCTCGTAGTGAACGGCGCGAGCGAGGACGACACCGGGAAGATAGTTGCCGCGTACGCCGCAGCGCACCCTTCGGTCAAACTCTTTCAGAATCCCAAGAAGTTCACTCCCATCTCGATGAACGTGGGGATCACAAACGCACGAGGCGGCTTTATTCTCCTCGCAGGCGCCCATTCTTCGTTCGCTCCCGACTACATCGAGAAGTGCGTTTCCCATCTTGAACGGCACAACGCCGACGTAGTGGGGGGAACACTGGAAACGAAACCGAGCCGCACTACGCTTGCCGCGCAGGCGATCGCGGAAGTTCTGAAGAGCAAGCTTGGCACGGGCGGCTCTTCGTTTCGCGTCGGCACTTCCTCCGTTCGAGAGGTGGATACGGCATTCAACGCTTGCTACCGGCGCGAGCTTTTTGAGAAGGTAGGCCTCATTAACGAGCGCCTGCGCCGCAGCCAGGACATGGAGTTCAGCATGCGGATCAAAAGGGCCGGGGGCAAGATCATCCTCGCGCCCGACATGTCGACCACCTACTACCCGAAAGCAACGCTTCACGAATTTTGGTTTCACAACATCTCCGACGGCATCTGGGCCATCCTTCCCATGAAGTACGGCGCGCGCCTTTTCAAGCTTCGCCATCTTGCGCCTTTCATTTTCGTGCTTGGCCTTCTCGGTACGGGAATAGCGGCTCTGCTCTATCGGCCCCTTCTCGCCCTTCCTCTCGTCATTGCGGCGCCTTACCTGTCCGTGATCGCAGGGGTTTCGCTCACCCTCGCCATTCGCGCAAAACGCCCCGCACTGTTCCCCTTCCTCATTGCGGCATTTGCAATACGCCACTTCGGCTACGGCATCGGCTCGCTCGTGGGATTCTTGAAACTGCTGTTGCCGGAACGACGTTCGTAATATGCACATTTTGTTCCTCGCCGGCGCCAATTCGATCCACAGCCACCGCTGGGCGAACTACTTCGCCGAGCGCGGCCACGAGGTGCACATCGTCTCCTTTGCGCGCACCGTCCAGCCGATCCCGCCTGGTATCCGCTACCGGGAGGTTATTTCTTCCCTTCCCTTCCCTTTAAGTGCCTTCTCTCAAGCGCGCACGGTAAAGCGCATCATAGAGGAGATTCGCCCCGATGTGCTTCACGCGCACTCTGCCGGCATCTATGGCTTTGTGGCACTCCTCACGGGCTTCCACCCTTTTGTGCTCACCGCGTGGGGCACCGATGTGCTCTTGAATCCCCGCGCGCTTCTCAAGCGCCTGATCGTAAAAAGGATCCTCCGCGCCGCCGATCTTATCACCACGGACGGCGAGAACACCGCCGAAGCGATGGCCCGCCTCGGAGCGGATCCCCGAAAGATCAAGCGCGTCCTCTTCGGCACCGATGTCGAGAAGTTCAGGCCGCGCCCAGAAATAAAAAAGGAGGGCCCGCCCCGCATCATCTCCATCCGTAGTTTGGAGCCTGTCTATGACATCGAAACCTTGCTTCGCGCGGCGGCCATCGTCCTCGGACCCTTCCCGCACGCGGAGTTCGTGATCGCGGGCGACGGCTCGGAGCGGGCGCGGCTTGAGGCGCTTGCCAAAGAACTTGGTATTGCAACCTCCATTCGATTTACCGGCAAGATCTCCGCCGAACAGGCACCGCTCGAGCTTGCCGCAGCCGATGTCTACGTTTCAACTTCGCTCTCGGATAGCGGCCTTGCCGCCTCGACCGCCGAGGCGATGGCCAGCGGCCTTCCCGTGGTCATAACTGATTCTGGCGACAACAGGAAGTGGGTCGAAGAAGGGCGTGGCGGCTACGTGGTGCAGTGCCGGAACTCAAAAACGCTCGCGGAAAAACTGACATCGCTCCTGCAGGATAAAGAGGCGCGGCAATCCTTCGGTGGC
>CAYSDW010000025.1:6044-7686 GCA_964429925.1 uncultured Candidatus Saccharibacteria bacterium
GAGCGGGAGATGGAGAAAATGAACCGATTGTATGAAGAAATTGCTAAGGAACGCCAAGCGACTGCTCGATAGAATACTTGGCACGGCGACCGACGAACTCTATTGGCGGTTTCGCCATCTCGGTTCGCGCCGCTGGGCGGAAACCTACTTAGCTCCAGAATCGCTGGCGCATCCGCATCGCCAACTTCTTCTGGACACGATCAGCCGCTATGCGCCATTCGAAAGCGCGCTTGAGATCGGCTGCGCCTCCGGACCCAACCTGTACCTTCTTGCCAGGCGGTTCCCGCACGCAAAATTCCGCGGCATCGACATCAGCCGAAAGGCCGTAGCTGTGGGCAGAGATCGGCTTGCTCGCGAAGGCGTGCGGAACGTCGCATTGAGCTTCGGCCGGGCTGACCGCTTACAGATGTTTCCCTCCAGCTCATTTGACCTCGTCTTCAGCGACGCTTCGCTTGTCTACGTTGGATCGGAGAAGATCGAGGCGGCGCTCCGAGAGATGGCGCGCATAGCAAAAAAAGCGATCATACTTGTGGAGTGGCATACCGATTCAGATTCTTCGATTTTCGAAGACCATTGGGCGCACAATTACCGAAACCTCTTTCAAGAGATCCTTCCCGACAGCAATCCTCGCTTCCTAAAGCTCTCCCCCGAGATCTGGGGTGGTGAATGGGGCGAGCACGGCTATATTATCGAGATACGCATCTCCTCACCGGACAAAAGCGGAAACGCCACGGAGTGAAGCGAGTTTCTGCGCCACGCGCGGGAACCGTATAAGCGCGACAAAAAGTCCGAGGCGGCAGAGTTCTGTCGCAAGAGCCCGCGCCGCGTGCGGGTACTCCCGGCGGTGTCGCCACACCACGCGCAGCTTGAACTTCGCATCTTTCGCCCGCATCGCGAGAGCGTTCCTCGCCTTCCCGCCAACCGGAACCTCGCGGTACTTAAGAAAGTAGTCCGGCAGGACGGTCACCTTCCCTTTTCTTGCAAGCTTTAACCAAAGATCGTAGTCCTTTCCGCGGTCAAGCACGACGTCGTAACCGCCGACCCGCACCGCCGCCTCTCGCCGATACAGCACCGAGGAATGAGCGATGGGGTTTACCAGTAAAAAGTTCTTCTTGATATCTTCGTCGTTCGAAGAGGCTCTGCTCCTCACTATCTCCTTGCCCGTCTCGAAATCCACCACAACCACGTTAGTGCCGACGAGCACGTATTCGGGGTTCGCCTCAAGAAATGCGACTTGGCGGGAGAGCTTTTCTTCCGAGAGCCAGAGGTCATCGTCGTCGAGAATGGCAACGTAGGTTCCGGTTGCCGCGCGAAGGCCCTGGTTCAAACTCTCCGCGCTCCCAAGATTGCGGTCATTTCTGATGTAGCGGATCCGCGGGTCGCGAAAAGATTCAACCGCCTGCCGCGTCTCCGGATCGGAGGCATCATCAACGACAACGAGCTCGATAGCGCGATAAACCTGCGCAAGCACGCTTTGCATCGCCTCCCGCAGGTACTGCGGCCGATTAAAGGTTGTGATGACGACACTCACGAGCGGCTGGGAGACGCCCTTGAGAAGCGTGCAGTTTATCTCGTCAACTTTCTTAATGAGCTCGAAATCCACGCCGAGTTTCTTCGCAAAATCAATAAGCGCTTTCGTGTC
>CAYSDW010000025.1:7696-9461 GCA_964429925.1 uncultured Candidatus Saccharibacteria bacterium
GCCGATGCGGGGATCGGCGGCAGCCGATTCTTTTACGGCTTCGTAACGAATGCCGAGTTTTTCGCAGATGTCATACATCTGGTTGGCGAAAATGACCTTGGTCGAGAGAAACACGTTGCCAAAGTATTTGACCATTTCCGCCTCTGTGGCGTTCACAATCCGCGCGAAAGGCGCGACCGGCAAAAGCGCAAGGACCCGCTCGGCCTCGGCCTTGCTTTTGGCAGTCACGCCAAGGATCTGTCGCTGGGGATGCAAAAGGTCCTCGAGCGCCGTCTTGGCAACCAAAAATTCAGGGTTGAAAAGGATCCTGTGTTGGGGAAACTCCCCTTGAAATCGTTCCGTGGAGCCCGGCAGAACCGTTGATTTTATCACCACGGCCTTCGATCCGGTGAGTATCTTCAGCACTTCGCGGATAGCGGAATCATCGTAGCCGCGTCCATCCTCATGGTAAGGCGTAGGAACGCATATAAAGACGACATCCGCTTTGTTCACCTCCTCGACAGAGCCGATCCGCTTGTACTTGTCGTACGCAAATAGCTCGACGCGGTCGAGGCAAAAACGATCGAACCAGTGATGCACGGCTCCACCAACATAGCCGAGGCCCACAACGCCGACTTTTTCTTTCATTGAATTCGTGCCTATTCTGACATAAAATAAATCCGACTTCAAATGAGCTTGACGCGTTATTTCATGTATCGGCGCATTGCCAAGGCGCTGCCGAATAAGATCGGCGGAAAGATTTTGAGCATCGGCGATCTGGACGAACTCGGTTTTATGGTCGACAAGACGCGAAGCGAGACCATCGAAACCAGCTACCCCGACGTGGACATTCAGCGCCTGCCCTACCCCGATGGAATGTTTGATGCCGTCATCAGCGACCAGGTGCTTGAGCACGTGAAAGACCCCGTGCGAGCGATCAACGAATCATACCGGGTGCTCAAAAAGGGCGGCGTTGCCATCCATACCACCTGCTTTATCAACCAGTTTCATCCCTCCCCGAGGGACTTCTGGCGCTTTTCGCCGGACGCCCTCCGCTTCCTATGCCGGAATTTTTCCGAGATCGTCCAGTGCGAGGGTTGGGGCAACTGGGCCGCCGTCATGGTCTGTTTCCTCGGCGACCGCTTTCGGAATATGCACATACCGGAGCGTGGGCTGCGGCACATGCTCGCAACAAAGAACCAGAGCCGCTATCCGATCAGTACGTGGATCGTCGGGCGCAAATAGCCGGTACGTAGACCGACCCGTAAAACTGGCTTAGAATACTTCCTATGGAAGAGCGCAAAGAGAAAGAGATCGAGTTCCATAACTTCCTTCGGAACCTAAAGGAAGGGACCGAGGAGCATAAGCGGTATACCTCGAACACCAAGTTTTATGCCGTTACGCGAGGCAGCATCGCATACGTCGAGGATTGGCTCCGCAAACACTGCCGGCCGGGCAAGAAAGTGCTCGAGTACGGTGGCGGCACCGGGTGCTGTTCGTTCTTTTTGGTGAGTTTGGGCGCGCACGTGACCGGCATCGATATCTCGGATGTGGGCATCCGCCAAGCGGCTGAAGCGGCAAAAGGAAAAGGTCTCTCCCAGAACACGGAATTCCTTGTGATGGACGCGGAAGCGACGACGTTCCCGGACAACTCCTTCGACGTCATCTGTACTGCCGGCGTTCTCCACCACCTCGACCGCGCCAAGGCCTTTCCGGAGATGGCGCGCATCCTGAAGTCCCACGGCACGGCCATCGCTACCGAGCCACGGGCGCATCACCCCCCCAC
>CAYSDW010000026.1:0-1941 GCA_964429925.1 uncultured Candidatus Saccharibacteria bacterium
AAGACCGCGAACGATCCTGCGCGGGATGCGACGGCGCTTAAAAATCGGGAGGCGTTTTTTGACAGGGAGGGCGTAGAGGGCAGATTTTTTCTTCCGTATCTCGTGCATGGAACTGATGTCGCGCTTGTAACGGGGGATAACTGCGGAGAGATGATGAGAGCCGACGGCTTCGTAACGGACACGCCCGGCGTCGTGCTCACCGTCACCGTTGCGGACTGCTTCCCGCTTTATTTCGCGGACCCCGTGCGGCGCGCGATCGGGTTGGCGCATTCCGGCTGGCGCGGAACGGTGAAGAATATTCTCGGCAGGATGGTCGAGGCGCTCGGCGGGCACTTCGGTTCGCGGCCGGAAGACCTTCTTCTCGGTATCGGGCCCGGTATCCAAAAGTGTCATTTTGCCGTCCACGATGATGTGCTCGGACAGTTCAGGGACTATACTGATCTTGCGCACAAGAAGGGTTATGCCAGTTTTGCCGCCAGAAGAGGAGATGAGTATTTTGTCGACTTGCGCGGGATTCTCTTGCGGCAGGCCGAAGAAGCGGGGGTCAAAAAAGTCGAAGCGGTCCCTGATTGCACCTATTGTCTTGCGGACAAATATTTCTCCTACCGCCGCGACAAGCCGGCGATCCCCGAAGTGATGGTCGCATATTGTATGCTCAAACCATGAAGCTCGTTCTCGACAAGGATCTCAAAACCCTTTCTCTTTACGCGCTCGGGGATGAGGTGCAGAAGGTGACGGGCGGGAATCGCGGCGCGAAGGAGTTTTTGGTGCACGCGTTCAAAGATCCGCGGCTTCTCACGGATAACGCCGCGATCGCGAAACTGCCCTCCACGCTCCGCGATGCGGTCGTGAAGACCTACGAGTTCCCCGGCCGCATTACGGAATACGACGGCGTCTCCGTCTACTGGTCGGAAGCGGCGTATCCGGGGGTCTGGGCGCCTTCGATCGATACGATGCTTTTTGCGCGGGCGCTTCGGAAGGCGCTTGCCGGGACGCGTCGCCTTAAGAACGCCCGCTCGCTTCTCGAGATAGGTTGCGGGAGCGGTTTTTTGGCAAAATACGTCCTTGCGAAAAAGCGCGTGCTCGGCAAGCCGTTCGAGTTCGCGCACCTCATGGACATCAACCGCGACGCCATCAAATGCGCGCTCGACAACCTGGACGGGGTTCGCCGCGGCACGGATGTTTTTTACTCGCACAACCGCATCGGCGCGCCGCTCTCCTTGGATCGCCGCTATGACCTTGTGATCTGTAACCCGCCCTATATCCCGCGCCCAGCGGAGGGAGGAGGCAACCCTTATGAGGGGCTCTTTCTCTATCATCAGATCTTCAGTAGGGCGGAGGCGATGCTTCGGCCGGACGCGCGCCTTTATATCTGTTTTAGTTCGCTTTCGGAAGACATCGTGCTGCCGCTTTTCCGGAAAAAGTTTGCGGTACGGTTCTTGGATGCGCTCAAGGTGCCGCTCAAGATACCGCCGGTCTTTTCTGGGCTTAGCGCCGAGAGCAGCCGCTGGGTGAAATATCTCGAAACGGTTGGCACGGTTGGCGTGGACAAGGCGGAGCGCTCCGGCTACCGCCACTGGGAACGAATTCGGATCGCGGAGTGCGCGTTGAAATAAGCGACGGCCCCACTAGGAGTGGGGCCGCTTGGTGAGCATCGTGTGGAGCAGAACGATGCCCCAGAGAAAGTTCAGGACCGCGAAAGGCCAGGCGTGCGTGATGATGCTGAAGACGAGGAGCGGCACGCCGGCCCAAAAGAGGAGGTGATTGCTCGCGGGGCGCGGCGCGGATGCTATGCCGAGGGCGACGAGAGCGAGGCCGACCGGTCCCGTGAGTCCCCAGTCCGCTCGGACGAGTCCGCTCGTAGAGAGAACGGCGAGCGCCGCGGCGGCGGAGAGCATGGTGAGCCACGACAGGAGCTTCGGTTTCAGGTTCAGGACGCCT
>CAYSDW010000026.1:1951-9440 GCA_964429925.1 uncultured Candidatus Saccharibacteria bacterium
CGGCGAGCACGATCACCGCCTGAAGCAGGATGAACACCGTGTTGCCGAAGAGGTAGGCGCCCGCCATGAGAAGAAGGGGCCCGATGAAGAAACACCACTTCTGGATATCGCGCTTCGCCTTGACGCCGGCGAGCGAGACGATCATCCCGCCGTACGCGAACACGTTCGCGAGGAGCATCATCGCTCCGCTCCTTATGTAGGAATAGAATTGCTGACCGAAGCGTACCAGCGCTCCGTTATGACGTCAATCCTGTAACAACGGCGCCCATCCGCTTTACGAACATCCCTTTCGAGAATTTTTCTGCCGATGCGGCGGTAGCGGCTGGATCGAACTGCAATGGTCCGAAGCGATGCACCGCGGCGATGAGCGCTTCGGCCGTCTGCGCGGGAAAGAGAACGCCGTTCCGGCCGTCCGCCACGATTTCCTTGGCTCCGCCCGCGTCGTATGCGATGACCGGCGTGCCGCACGAGAGCGCCTCGGCGGCGACGAGGCCGAAGTCCTCGACCTGGGGAAAGATAAGCGCTTTTGCGGAGGAGTAGAGGCGGCGAAGCTCGGCGGTATCCGGGACAAAGGGCAGGAACTCGATGTTCGGTTCCGCACGTCGGCGGAGGTTTTTGAGTTCCGGCCCGTCGCCCACGATCGTGAGCGGCAGGCCAAGCTTATTGAACGCGTCGATCACGAGGTCGAAGCGCTTATAGTGGAGCATCCGCCCGGCGGCAAGATACCGGTTGCCGCGCCGCACGCTCGTGTCGTGATAAAAGGCCGCAGTGTCCACCGGCGGATGCACCACCTCCGCCTCGCGGCCGTAGGCGCGGCGGATCTTTTCCGCGATGAAACGCGAGTTCGCGACAATGAGGTTGGGTTTCTGGCCGGCTCGATAGTCCCAGCGGCGCAGATACCAGAGGAGTGGCGCAAGCGCGGCGCGCACCACGGGGTTCGTGCCGAGTTTTGCCGTAAGATAGTCCGGTTCCCAAGCGTAACGGAGTGGCGTGTGGCAGTAGGAAGCGTGCTTCGCGTTCCCATAGGAAACGCCTTTCGCGTAGCCAGCGGTCGAGGAGATGATGAGGTCGTACTCATTGGGGACGCGGAGTCGCGAGGCGGCCATAGGAAGGAGGGGAATGAAAAGGCGGTGCCGCCGCCAAACGAACGGATGATCGAGAAAACTCGTTTTCCGCACGCGCCCCTTGAAGCGTCCATAGGTTTTCGCCTCGTCGTAAAGGAGCGTGTAGATGGGCGCTTCGGGGAACATCTCGGCAAGCACCTCCAGCACGCGCTCCGCGCCTCCGTACTGATTGAGATAGTCGTGGACTAGGGCGACCCGCATACCTATAATTGTAGTGTGATTCACGTCTTCCTGAAACGCATCCTCGACATCGCCGGCGCGTCACTGGGGCTTCTCGCGGTCTCGCCCTTCGTTCCCCTGATAGCCGCGGCGATCCTCTGGGAGTCGCCGGGGCCGGTTCTCGTGAAGCTCTCCCGCGTGAGCAAGGGGAAGGTGATAAAAGTATACAAGTTCCGTTCAATGGTGCACGGCGCCCACGCGATGAAGCCGACCCTCGCGCATCTGAACGAACGGCGGGACGGCCCGTTCTTTAAGATCAAGGACGACCCGCGGCTTACCGCAAGCGGCAAGATGCTTCGCAAATTCCGCGTCGACGAGTTCCCGCAGCTCGTGAACGTCCTTACGGGCGAACTCGCGCTCGTGGGCCCCCGCCCGCACGAACCGGAGGAGGTGATCCACTATCCAGGGCATTACCAGCATCTGCTTCTCGCCAAGGCGGGCGTGACGGGGCTTTCGCAGGTGAATGGCGCTTCAAGTTTGCCGTTCATAAATGAACTCGAGCTCGACAGCCGTTACGTGAGGAACCCCTCCCTTCTCGCCGATCTCAAGATCATCGGAAAGACGATCGCGATCATTTTCTCCGACCCGACGGCCGTATGAGGATCCTCATCGACGTTCGGTTGCTCGGCAAGGGCAAGACCTCCGGCATCGAGGAATATGCTCGCTCGCTCGTCGACGCTCTGCTTCTCGAGGGCAGGAACGAGCTCGGTCTTTTCTACAACGGTCTCAAGAAGGCGCCTCTTCCCGGGCGCTGGCTTAGGGAGCCGAGCGTCACGGTGATCGACCGGAGGATGCCGAACAAATTGTTCGACCTTATGGCGCGTACGTTCCGCGTGCCGGATATCGAGCGAGGTTTCCTGCCCGACGTCGTGTTCAGCCCGCATTTCAACATCCTGCCCCGGACGCGAGCCCCGCGCGTCATAACATTGCACGACCTCTCGTTCCTCCATCGCCCGGACTTTTTCAGGGCCCGTCATCGGCTCTGGCACTGGCTTCAGGACTATCGCCGCCAGGCGCTTCGCGCCGACCGCATCGTGGCCGTTTCGGAGTTCACAAAAAGCGACCTCGTGGACCTCTTGGGTATTCCCGAGGAGCGGGTCCGCGTAGTTCACTCCGGCGTGAGCGATCTCTTTTGCCCGCAAGACGAGGCGAAGGTCGCGGAGTTCCGGCGGAGCCGCGGCTTGGAGCGGCCCTTCCTTCTGTATCTCGGCACCATCGAGCCGCGCAAAAATCTCCGCGCCGTTATCCGCGCGTTCAACCTCTTGAAGCGCGACCCTGGGTTCGCCGAGCTCGAACTCGTGCTTGCGGGTCCCCAGGGGTGGCTCTACGGCGAGATCCTGGACGAAGCGCAGAATTCCGCCTTCCGCGACGACATCCGGTTCTTCGGCCAAGTGCGGAACGAGGAGCGGCCGCTCCTCTATGCCGCCGCATCGCTTTTCCTCTATCCCTCGTTCTTCGAGGGGTTCGGCTTCCCGCCGCTTGAGGCGCAGGCCTGCGGCACGCCGGTCGTCGTCTCGAACCGCACCTCATTGCCCGAGATCTTCTGCGGCTCCGCGGCGCTCGCGGATCCATGGCGCGTGGAGGAGATCGCGGATGCCGCACATTCGCTCTTGACCGACCGGACCGCGCGGCAGTCGGCGCTGCGGGAAGGGTTCAAGAACGCGGAACGGTTCCGCTGGCCGCGCGTGGCCGGGGAGATGCGGAAAATTTTTGCCGAACTCGCATAACATTGCAGGGAAGCCGCCATGCCTCGCATACCAAAAAAGAACATCTCGGGCGTACTGTCCGACATTAGGCCGCCTGCCTCGTCGGTAGGCGGGCCTGCGGACGGGCGTCGCCTGCCTGCCGGCAGGCACGGCATCTCCGCGCCGCCGAAGCGGACACCCTCGCCGCGAGCGGCATTCTCAAAGAACGTCCGCGTTGCAGCGGCTCCGGTCGCGCCGCGGCGGTTCCGCGTCGGACGCCTTTTTATCCTTATCGCCCTCGGTCTTTTTCTCGCTGTCGGTGCGTATGCCGCCCTGCTGTATAGCGAAAAAGGGGGCGTGTACTCTTCCGCGAGCGCTGTCGCCGAGTCGTTCCGCGAGTCGGTCAGATTTTTCAGCGAATTCAAGCCGGGAGAAGCCAAGCGTTCGCTTGAATCGGCCGACCAGGAGCTTAAGGACTTGCGCCGCTTCGGCGACCGATACGCTCTCTGGGGTCTCACGGATGCGGCGGGAAAGCTGTGGCCGACCCTCGCACTGGTTCCGCGCGCTTTTCGGCTCGTTGAGACGCTCACGCGTTCCGCGATCGGGGTCGCGGACGGCGCGGATCGGCTTAAGGCGAACGGCGTTGCCTATTTTACTTCCGGTCAGGGTGATGTGCTGATCGGCGAGATACGGAAGATCCGAACGAATATCGAGGAGCTCCGTGGGGCAGGAGAGGAGCTTACCGTCCTCAAGAGCGACGTCGGGTCATTGATCACCCTGCCGCTGCCCGGCGACTATCTTACGTGGAACACGGAGCTTCAGCGCACCGAGGAGTTCCTGGACGGGGTGTTGGCTCTGCTTGACGCGCCAGCGGAGCGGCACATTCTGCTCCTTTTCCATAACCCGTCCGAAATGCGGCCGTCCGGCGGCTTTATCGGCAGTTATGCGGATGTGACGATCGAACGCGGGGCGATGAAGCTCTTGGACGTGCGCGACATCTACGACCCTGACGGCCAACTGGACGAGAAAGTCATCCCGCCCAAGCCCCTTCAGGCGATCACCACAAGCTGGGGCGCGCGCGACGCGAACTGGTTCTTTGATTTTCCGACCTCGGCTCAAAAGGTGATCGGTTTTCTCGAGGCCTCTAAAATGTACAAGGAACGGAGCGTGGCGTTCGAGGGCGCGATCGCCGTGAACACCGATGTGCTGTCGTCAATGCTGGAACTGGTGGGGCCGATCGAGCTTCCCAGCTACGGGCTTGCGCTTGACGCCGAGAACTTTCTCGTCGAGGTGCAAAAGGAGGTGGAGGCGGGAGAATCGAAACGTGTGGGCGAGCCGAAGCGCATCCTCCGCGACGCGGCGCCGATCCTACTCGAGCGCTTGGCGATGCTGGATGAGGTCGGCAAGCGCGCCCTCGCCCTTCGCATAGCCGCGCACCTCGAGCGGGGAGATATCGCGTTCTCCTTTCGCGACCCATTGCTGCAAAACTTCTTTACGGCGCACCGCATCGCGGGAGCGGTTGCGGACCTGCCCCAGCCGTTCTTTGGCGACTATTTTGCCGTCGTCAACGGGAACGTTGCCGGCGGAAAGACCGATATTTACATGCGGCAAGAGGTGACGGTGCGGAGCGCCATCGATCTTCAGGGATTCGTAAAGACGGACGCGACGATAAAGCGCACCCACACCGGCGCGAACGCGCGCTACAGCTGGTACCGCGCCGTGAACCAGAACTATCTGCGCCTTCTCGTCGCACCGGACGTCAAATTGATCTCTCTTACCGGCGATACGCCGAAGACCGTACGCGCTCCCTTGAACTACGAAAAGAACGGTTACCGCGCGGATCCCGATGTGGTCCGGCTTGAAGTAAACGAGCGCGAAAGCGGCAAGAAGGCGATCGGAGCATGGCTCTCCGTGAAGGCGGGAACGACCGGCACGCTCCGCGCGCGGTACGAAAATCCCGTGCCGATGCCGCTCCACGACGGCGGAGAATTCGTGGTGATCTTGGAGCAGCAAAGCGGCGTGCGCAAGCGCATTCGCTACGAGCTTGAAGCGCCGCCCGGCTACGTCTGGCGGGAGGCAGACGACACGCGGTACGTTTACGAATCCGAGGACCCGCCGAAGCGCGTGACCACCGTGTTGACGCTCAAGAAGATATAGGAAGCCGTTGATAGCGAGCGCACGGCGGGGTATGCTTGCCCCGTAATACAACCTCGACCGTGATTATGAACAAACGCACATGTCTTGTTGTCGCCGCGCAAAAAACATAATCGTCGATATAGCCATTGCCTCTTTTGCTCCGACGCTGCGTCGGGACTGTCGAGGTTGATATACGAGGCTTGCCCGGCAATGCAGAATATCCGCAACTTCGTCATCATCGCCCACATCGACCACGGAAAGTCGACCCTTGCCGACCGGCTGCTTGAGGCAACAAAAACCGTCGAGGCGCGGCGCATGAAGCCGCAGTACCTCGACCAGATGGAGCTCGAGCGCGAGCGCGGCATCACCATCAAGATGGCGCCGGTGCGCATGGAATACGCGCCGTCCGCCCTGGACGGGCAGGCCGGCGAGCGGTTCATTCTGAACCTTATCGATACGCCCGGGCACAGCGACTTTGGCTACGAGGTTTCGCGCGCGCTCACGGCCGTTGAGGGCGCGGTGCTTCTGGTCGACGCAACGCAGGGCATCCAGGCACAGACCCTCGCCAATTTTCATAACGCAAAAAAAGCGGGCCTTGTGGTCATCGGCGCGGTGAATAAGATCGACCTCAAGCCGCCGATGCTCGATGACGTGATCCTAGACCTTGCGACGCTTCTTGACTGTTCACCGGACGACATTTTGCGCGTTTCGGGAAAGACCGGGGAGGGGGTTGTGGGGCTGCTCCGTGCCGTCGTCCGCCGCGTGCCGCCGCCGAAGGCGGGAGTCGACAAAGCAGGCCTGCCTGCCGGCAGGCAGGCGCTCATTTTTGACTCGCGCTACGACGACCATAAAGGCGCGATCGCGTTCGTGCGCGTTACAGGCGGGATTTTTAAGGCGGGGGAGGAGTCAGCGCTTATCGCCGCCGGAGAGCGGTGCAAGGCGAAGGAGGTGGGCTACTTTCATCCCGAACTCCAGCCGACAGATGCGCTCTACCCCGGCGATATCGGCTACATCGCAACGGGCATCAAGGAACCGGGGAAGATCAGGATCGGCGACACGATGGCTTCACTCGAGGGCGGCGAGGCCCTGCCGGGCTATGAGGAGCCGCGGCCGGTGGTCTTCGTCGCGTTCTATCCCGCGGAGGAGAGCGACTATGACGACCTGAAGCGCGCGCTCGAGGAGTTGAGGTTAAGCGACTCCGCGCTCCAGTTCGAACCGGAGGTGAGCGAGGTCCTGGGGCGGGGCTTCACGTGCGGTTTTTTGGGCCGCCTGCACTTTGAGATCGTCGCGGAGCGCCTTCTGCGCGAGTTCGGTCTCAAAACCGTGAATAGCTTTCCGTCGGTGACATACCGCGTAAAGGAAGGGACCGCATGGCGGACCGTAAAGCATCCCAAGGACTTTCCGGACAACCCCGATCAGGTGCTCCAGCCGATGGTACACGTGGAGATCCTTACGCCGCCCGGCCATCTCGGCGACATCCTCCGTCTCAAGGAGAAGTTCCACATGAGCGACATTCGTACCGAAACCTTTGCGCATAGCGTAATGGTGCGTTCGCGGATGCCGCTTGCGGACCTCATACGCGACTTCGACGATAACCTGAAATCGCTCTCCGGGGGCTTCGCCTCGCTGAACTATGAGCTTGCGGAGGAAACGCCGGGGGATGTGGCGAAGCTCGAGGTCCTTGTGGCGAACGAGGCGGTGCCCGGCCTCACTCGTATCGTGGCCGAGGACGAGGCGGAGCGCGAAGGGCGAACCATGGTGGAGCGGCTCAAAGACCTTCTGCCGAAACAGCAGTTCGCGCAGGCGCTTCAGGCCAAGGTGCGCGGCCGCATCATTGCGCGCGAAACGATCCCGGCGCAGAGGAAGGACGTGACGGGCTACCTGTACGGCGGCGACCGCACGCGCAAAATGAAACTCTGGAAAAAACAAAAGCGCGGCAAGGAGCGGCTGAAGCAAAGCGGCAGGGTAGAGCTGCCCCCGCACGTGTTCAAGGAGCTCTTAAAAAAGTAGCGTCCCGCCAGAGGCGGGACGCCGAATGTACATCGTCTTTCAGAGGGAACTCGCGCGCCGCATGCGGCTCTTGAGCTCCTCCGCGGCGGCGAGGATCTCGTCCGCCATCCGGTCCGCCACGAGGTACGTGGGGACCTGTTCGCGGGCGCTCCGCTCGAAGACGTTCTTGAGCGTGCCGTAGATGCGCGCCACCTTGCGGAGCGCGCGCTCGCGGTCGTAGCCGCCGGGCTCGAGCTCGTCCGCGACGTTCACGAGGCCGCCGGCGTTGATGGCGTAGTCCGGCGCGTAGAGGATGCCCCGCGAGAAGAGCTGGTC
>CAYSDW010000027.1:0-9332 GCA_964429925.1 uncultured Candidatus Saccharibacteria bacterium
TCCCCGCTCTCCTTATGGGCGGTTCGGTCGTGGGCATCGTCTACCAGCTCGAGCGGCGCGCTAGCCGTTCTCCGCTCCTCATGAAGGCGGTCCTTGTGCCGTTCGGCTTCCTTGTCGCCTACGCGCTTCTCGCGCGCTTATGGCCCCTGGGACTTGCGGCCGCGGCCGGCATCATCGCCGCTTCCACTTTCTTTCTGTTTCCGTCCCGCGGCACGCCGGGCGGACATGGAACGCGGGAGCAACTTGTGAAAGAATTGGAGCAGTGCTGCTAATTATGTCAAAAGACAATCTCTTTCTTTCGGGCAGCGTGGTCTTGGGAGCGCTCGCCATAAGCGGGGCGTTTCTCTGGGGCGCGCCTCCATCCCCAATTCGCGAACAAGGCGCGGCTTCGAAACCTCTCGCACAGAATATCGAGACGGAGCTCCCCGCTCGCTGGGGAACGCTCGGCCGGAAAATGGCGGAAACGGGCGTGATCGACAAGGAGCAGTTTCTCGCGCTCTATGCGGCCGACCCCGTGCTCGCAAAGGAGGCGGAGCGGATGCTCACGGAAGATGTTCAAGAACCGCTCCGCATCTCCTCGCGGAACGCGGGCCTGCTCTTGAACCTCCTCTGGGCCCTGGGCCTCGGAAACAAGAATGACGTTCTCGAGAAGGGCCCAATGATGGACCCGCGCTACGGCGGCGCGGACCGTTTCGCCTCGACAGGCGGCTGGACCATCGCGCGCGGAACCGTGATGGAACATTACGCGCGCCATGCGTTCATCACCCTCACACCGGAAGAGCAGACGCTCGTGGAGCGGACCGCGAAGAACATCTACCGCCCCTGCTGCGGCAACTCCGCCTACTTCCCCGACTGCAATCACGGCATGGCGATGCTTGCGCTCCTCGAACTTATGGCCTCGCAAGGCGCGACCGAACCGGAACTCTACCACGCCGCGCTTGTCGCGAACTCCCTCTGGTTCCCCGACACGTATGCGACGCTCGAACGCTACTTCAAGAAGAAAGGCGTCGCATGGGATGCCGTGGACCCGAAAGAGGTGCTCGGGTATCGCTATTCGAGCGCCGCGGGATACAGCCAGGTCTTGAATGAGGTCGAGCCCGTTTCGGAGGACGCCGGCGGCTCGTGCGGCGTGTGATACACAACGAGATGACATACACCTGCCCAATGCATCCGGAGGTCGTCGCTGACGCACCAGGAATGTGCCCGGAGTGCGGCATGCGCCTTGTTCCCGTATCCGGTTCAAAAAGCGCGCGCGCGAAACACCGCGCCGAACATGACAACGGCCACGGGAACCACGGCGGCAAGAATGGCTACGACAAGCACGCGGGCCATTCGACCGCCTCGTTTGCAAGGAAATTCTGGGTGAACTTGGCGCTTACCGTTCCCGTCGTCCTCTACTCGGAACTTCCACTCCGCCTCTTTGGCGTCGTGTTCCCGGAGTTCCCGGGTTCCGCGCTGCTCTCCCCCGTTCTCGGTTCGCTCATCTTTTTCTACGGCGGTTGGGTGTTCCTCTCGGGCGCCTATCGCGAACTCCGGGCTCGCCTGCCGGGCATGATGACCTTGATCGCGCTCGCCATCTCCGCTGCGTATCTCTACAGCATCTACGTCATTGTGCGCGGCGAGGGCAACACGCTTTTTTGGGAGCTTGCCACCCTTATCACCGTAATGCTCTTGGGCCACTGGGTGGAGATGCGCGCGGTACAAGGTGCGCAGGGGGCGCTCCGCGAACTCTCCAAGCTCCTCCCCGACACCGCGGAACTCCTCCATGACGGCGGAACCCGAACGATCCCCCTTGCGGAGCTTAAAGAAGGAGACCTCGTTCTGATCCGTCCCGGCACAAAGGTACCGGCGGACAGCGTTGTTGTCGAAGGCAGATCTGCCGTTGACGAATCCTCGGTCACCGGAGAGTCGAAACCCGTGCACAAAGAAGCCGGCGGCAAGCTCATCGCCGGCACCGTGAACTCCGATGGTTCGCTCACCGCGAAGGTGACCGAGATCGGCGAACACACCTTCCTCGCGGGAGTGATGCGGCTGGTGCGGGAAGCGCAGATCTCCAAATCACGCCTGCAGATACTCTCTGATAAGGCAGCGTTCGCTCTTACGATAGTCGCTGTCGGCGCGGGCGGCCTTACGCTCGCGGGCTGGCTCGCCGCGCAGAACGACATCGGGAAGGCGGTCGAGCACCTCGTCGCGGTCCTGGTGATCGCGTGCCCGCACGCATTGGGTCTTGCGGTGCCCTTGGTCGCCTCCATCTCGACGACGATGGCCGCGAGGGGCGGCCTCCTTATCCGGAACCGGCTGGCGCTTGAGGCCGCCCGCTCCATCCGCGTAGTGCTCTTCGATAAGACCGGAACGCTTACCAAGGGCGCATACGGGCTTCAGAAGGTCTGGACGATCGACGCCGCGAACGCGGACGAGGTGCTCCGTCTTGCGGCATCCGTGGACGCGCACTCGGAACACTTCATCGCAAAGGCGATCGTCGTCGCCGCCAAGGAGCGGCGCCTCTCCCTCCTTCCCGTCACGGATTTTGCGCGCATTCAAGGCAAGGGAGCGCAGGCACGTTCCCCCGAAGGAGAGCTCATGGTCGGCGGGAACGCCATTTTGGACTATGCCGCGAACTCGATCCCGGAGACCAGCCGTGCAGAGATCAGGACGCAGAGCGGGCGCGGCTGGACCGTTATCTACGTGCTCAAAGATAAGCGCATGATGGGCGCGATCGGTTTGGGTGACGTGATACGCGAGGAATCCCGGGAGGCGATCCTCGCCTTGAAAAAGCTCGGCCTCACCGTGGCCATGATCACCGGGGACTCCGAAGACGTTGCCGAATGGGTCGCCGGAGAACTCAAGATCGATGAGTATTTCGCAGGGGTCCTGCCGCAGCAAAAATCGGAAAAGGTAAAATTGCTCCAGGCAAAGGGCGCCCGCGTGATGATGGTGGGCGACGGCGTGAACGACGCCCCGGCGCTGGTCCAAGCGGACGTCGGGGTCGCAATAGGCGCCGGCACGAACGTCGCCATAGAGTCGGCAGGCATTATCCTGGTGCGCAACGACCCCCGGGATATCCCGCGGATCATCCGCCTTTCGCGCCTCACCTATCGCAAGATGATCCAGAATCTCTTCTGGGCGACCGGTTATAACGTCGTTGCCCTGCCCGCAGCCGCGGGAGCGTTCATCTCGTTCGGCATCTCGCTCCAGCCGGCGGTGGCGGCGCTCTTCATGTCACTCTCGACCGTCATCGTTGCCGTGAACGCGGTCATGCTCCGGCGCGCGAAGTTGTAAAGACGAGAAAAGGTGGTATAACGGGGTCAGCACATATAAGCCAGAAAGGAGGTGGCGCGCATGAGTGCCTTGCCGAGCGGCAGGCAGGTCTTCTCGCCCGAGCGAACCCTCGCGGTCATGGAGTCGATGCGGAGGCCCTCCGGTGCCTTCGTTGCCGCGCGTACGGAGGATTACGGGGCCTTCTGGCTCCGCGATCACCTCTATATCGTCTTCTCCTACTACTACCTGGGGGAGTACGAGAAACTGAAGCGCGGGATGCAGGTGGCCTTCGATTTCTTCCGCAAAGAGCGCTACAAGCTCGAGCGTTTGAGCTTCCCCGACGATCCCGCGAAGAGCTACGAGTATCTGAACGCCAAGGTCAATCCGGACACGCTCGAGGAGTTTACGAGAGAGTGGGGCCACCATCAGCTCGATGCCGTCGGCCTCTTCCTCTACCTCGTCGCCGACCTGAAGTTCAAGAACGTCGACGTGCGGCGCGACGAAACCGACAGCGACATTCTCCAGCTCTTGGCGTTCTATTTGAGGAACGTCCGCTACTGGGAGCGGCCCGACTTCGGGATGTGGGAGGACCGTTGGGAACTCCACAGCTCCTCGATCGGCGCGTGCGTCGCCGGCCTCGACTACGGGAAGCGCGAGCGTCTGATCACGGTTCCCGAGGAACTCATCGCGCGCGGGCGCGATGCCCTGGACCGGCTCCTGCCCCGAGAATCCGCGAGCCGCGACTGCGACATGGCGCAGCTCTCGCTCATCTGGCCCTACCATATCGTGAAGAACGGCGTGGCTGACCGGATCCTCGAGAACGTGCGCTCCCGTCTCGTACAGCGGCACGGCGTGAACCGCTACTGGGACGACGTCTGGCCGCACCGTTCGAAAGACGGCGTTTCTCCCGAGTGGGTGCTCGGCTTCGATTGGCTCTCCATCATCCACGCCCAGCGGCACGAGATGGAGGAGGCGCGTCTCTGGTTCGACCGCTCGACCGCCCTTATGGTCGGGGAGAACGTCCCGGAACTCTACGTGGACGGGAGCCCCGGCGAGCATACGCCGCTCGCCTGGGCCCACGCGATGAAGCTCATCGCCTGGGCGAAGATCTTCGGAATATAGTTTAGGGCTCCCCTTGCGGGGAGCCCGTCTTCTACTACTCGAGGTCCTTCGGGTCGCGGTTCCGGATGTCGGCGGCCTCCTTGAGCGTCGTGACCACGCCCTTCACGACCACGAAACGCGGCGGCGCGGCAACACGGTCCTTCGGGGCAGCGGCTTTGGTAGCCGAACTCTGTGCCATCTCTCTTCCCTCCCTGGTGTGGTGGTACCGCAAGTTTCTGGTCTAGATCGTACCTCGTTTTTTATAGAAGTCAACCGGAAGAAGGTCCGGCTACGCTTTCGAAACACGCTCCACGTACTCTCCCGTTTCGGTGTTCACGCGGACAACGTCTCCCGTCTCGATGAAGAGCGGGGTCAAAACCTTATAGCCGGTCTCGAGCTCCACCTGCTTCGTGCCGCCCTGGGCGGTGTCGCCGCGGACGGCCGGAGGCGCTTCGGCAACGACATAATCCACCTTGATGGGCAGTTCGATCGCGATGATCTGCCCGTTCCACTTGAGCGCCACGACCTCGAGGTCCTTCTTTAAAAAATCCTTCGCTCCGCCGATCGTCTCCTCTTTGAGCGCAAAACGGCTTTGCGGCTTGCCCGGTTCCATGAACCAATGCTCGCCGCGATGCCCATAGATGAACCGCACTTTAACCTTCTCGAGATCAGCTTCGCCGAAGGAGTCCGACGGTTTGTAGTTCCGTTCGAAGACCTGGCCCGTTTTGAGGTTCTTGATCCTGGTCTGCACGCTTGAGCCGCCCCGCCCGATATGGAGGTGCTTCACGGAAAGGATCTGATACGGCGCCCCGTCGATAACGACAAAATCGCCGTTCTTGAGGTCGTTGATGGTAAGCATTGCTATAGCGCCCCGCGGCGGCAAACGAGTCCTACGATTCCTGTCCCTCCTTCTTTTCCCCGCGAACGAACGTGGAACCCTCCGGCTCCTCGATCTTCAAACTGATGCGGGTGTTGCTCTTGATGCCGACGATGTGGAGCAGCGAGCGGATGGCGATCGCCGTCGCCCCCTTGCGGCCCAAGACCTGCCCCATGTCTTCGCGGCCAACGCGCAAAGAAAGCAGTACGCCTTTCTCATCGACCTTCCGTTCGACGTGCACGTCCTCGGGATGGTCAACGATGGATTTCACGACGTACTCCAAAAATTCTTGATCAGGCGTTTTGGACATTTCTAGATAAGTTCCTGGATCCTGCCGTTTGTGACCTTTACGCCGCCGGCGTTTCCGCTGCCGCCTCTTTTCGTACGGGAACGTGCTTATGCACGGGTACCTTCGCTCCGGAGACGATGCCGTTCTTCACGAGGAGATTATGCACCGTGGCGGTCGGCTGGGCGCCGCGGCCGATCCAGAAAACAGCGCGGTCCTTATTGACGCTCAAGGCCTTCGTGTGCGGGCTGTAGGAGCCGAGGTCATCGACATAACGGCCGCGCACCTTGGACTTTTTCTCGGCCACGATGACGCGGAACGCCGCCTGTTTCCTTTTTCCGATCCTTTTTAGTTTGATCGCGAGCATGTTCTCTGGGTCAGGGTAGTGCCACTAGAGTAGAGAAATCTCAACAAAAAAGCAAGAGTTTCCTAATTTCCCAGCTTGAGCGACACGATCTTGGAGGCGCCGTCTTCGGCCATGGTTACCCCGTAGAGTATATCCGCCACCTCCATGGTCGAGCGGTTGTGCGTCACGATGACGAATTGAGTGTTCTTCGAGAAATTTTTTATGAGTTCGGCAAAGCGCTGAGCGTTCCGCTCATCGAGCGCGGCGTCGATCTCGTCGAGCACCAAAAATGGCGGGGGGGAGACGGAAATGAGGGAAAAGAGCGCCGCGATGGAGATCAAACTGCGCTCGCCGCCGGAGAGCATCTCGAGCCCCGTGATCTTGCGGCGCGGGAGCGACATCTCTATCTCCACGCCGGCCTCTACCATGCGCTCTTCTGGCCATTCCTCTTCTTTTCGCTTGTGCGCCGGCTGCTCCTCTGTGTCTTCTTCTTCCGCCGTCTGCGCTTTGAGCTCCGGCAGTTTGAGCTTAAGGCGCGCCTTGCCGCCGCCGAACATAAGCTGGAAGAACTTCTGAAATTCCTCGTTGATGGTGCCGAGCGCGCCGGTGAACTCCTGATGGATCCGCTGGTCGAGGTCGTTCATGAGCGTCGCGAGGTCGGCGGCCGCCCGTTTCAGGTCCTCGAGTTGAGCGGAGAGAAACTCGTGCCGCGTCTCGGTCTCCTTCGCTTCGCGCACCAGCGCCTCATCCACGTCGCCGATCGAAGCCAGCTCGCCGCGAAGCCGGAGCATCCTCTTCTCCGCGTCCGCCGCATTCCCTTCTTCGGTGTCTGCGCCAAGATCAAGTTTGAACTCGCTCATGTCTCGTCCGATCTGCTCCACCTCGTGCCGAATATCCAGAAGGCGCAGATTGAGCCGCTCTTCCTCGAAGAGACGCTTGTTCTTTTCGCTCTCCAGGCGGCCGATCTCATCTTTCTTCTTCTCAAAAACGGACAACATTTCGCCCAAGAGCGTGTTCACGTTCTGCGTGTTCTCTATGAGCTTCTGCCGTTCGCCGCGGAGCGCGTCGAGCTCGGCGTCGGACCCCTTGATCTTCTCGCGGAGGATGCCGGCCTCCTCTTTGAGGCGGCGGGCTTCGGCGTCGCTTCGCTGCTTCGGCGTGCTTTTCCAAAGCTCTTCGATGATGCGAAGAACGGCGCGCGCCGCCTCGCGAAGAGAATCGGCGTCGCCGGGAAGCGCCGCGGCAAGCTTCCCCTGCACTTCCTTGAGCGCCGCGGTGAGCGTTCCCGCGTCCTGCGAATCAGGCACCTGCCTCGTCTCGAGGTACTCCAACTTCGCCTCGCTCCGCGCCGCCTCCTTTTCGAGTTTCGCGCGCGTCGCCATGAGTTCCTGCTCTTTGGCCAAAAGCCCTTCGAGTGCCTTTTGGTCCGGCATATGCGCGGCTTGCGCTTCCTTAAGTTTTACGTGGACGCCCTTGAGCTCTTCCTCGGCGGCCGTGAGCGCCCGCTGCGCTTCGGCAATGCGCGGCTTCACGCCGTCAAGCTCGTTCCTCATTGCGCCGATCTTTCGGCTGAAGTACGCCGTCTCAAGTCCGCGCAGTTCCGCCGCGACCTCCTCGCGCCTCTCCCATTTCATCGTCTGGCGCTTCAGGAGCCGCAGATGCGGCGCGATCTCCTCGATCGTCGCGGCGACCTTCTCCGCGTTCTCCGTCGTGTGCTTCAGCTTGCGTTCCGCCTCGCTCTTCTTGAGCTGGTATTCGCGGAGCCCCAGGATCTCCTCGATCATCTCGCGGCGTTCCTGGGGCGTCGCCTTGATGAAAAGATCGCTCTGCCCTTGCCCGATAATGATGAGGCCCTTGGTGCCAAGCCGTGAATGCGCGAAGAAATCCACAATGTCCTTGAGGCGCACTTCGGCTTTGTTCAGAAAATACTGTGACGTGCCGGCGCGGGTGACCTGCCGCGTGACGGAAACCTCCTCATAGTCCACCGGAAAGAACTTGGAGCGGTTGTCGAAGTGCAAGCTCGCCTGGGCCATGCTCATGCGCGCCCGGGTCGGCGTGCCGGCAAAAATAAGGTCCTCGACCCGAACGCCGCGGAGGTTCTTCGCGTCCCGCTCTCCCAGGAGCCAGCGAACGGCATCGATCACGTTCGATTTCCCGGAGCCGTTCGGCCCGACGATCGCCACGATGCCGCGCGGAAACTCGAGGGCGGTCTTCGAGGCGAACGACTTAAAACCCATGAGCTCGAGCTTGGTCAAAAACATTGGGATAGGTTCTTCCTATTGTTCCGCCTTAGCGAGCGCCTGCCGCGCCGCGTCGATCTCCGCGTCCTGCTTCGAAGGACCGATGCCTTCGGCGAGGAGCTTCTCGCCCGCGTAAACCCCTACGCGAAAGGTCTTTTTGTGATCGGGGCCGGTCTCGCTTAGGACCTCGTACTGCGGGGTGAGCTTCGCCTCTTCCTGCATCGTTTCCTGAAGCGTGCTTTTGGGGTCCCGAAAGAGTCCCTTTGCGAGGACCTCCTCGAGATACGCGAGCACATGACGCTCCACGAACCGTTTTGCCGCTTCGTACCCGGCATCGAGGTACAGAGCGCCCACCAGCGCTTCGCAGGCGTTCGCAAGGATCACCTCGCGGCCGCGGCCCGTGTCTTTCGCCTCTCCCTTTGAAAGGTAGATCTCCGGCTCGAGACCGATGTCGCGCGCCACAAGGGCCAGCCGCTGATAGTTCACCAGCGCCGCCCGGAGCGTGGTCAGCCGTCCTTCCGCTTCGGACGGAAACTTTGCGTAGAGGAACTCGGTCACGGCAAGCTCGAGGACGGCGTCGCCTAAAAATTCCAGGCGCTCGTTATGAGCGTAGCGCCAGGAAGGATTTTCGTTCAGATATGAGCGGTGCGTGAGCGCCTCCTTGAGAAGGTCCCCGTTCTTGAACGCGTATCCGATTCTTTCTTCAAGCTTGGTCTTTTCCACGATGCGGTGCTACTCCTGCTTCGGTCCCCCGCTCTTTTCTTTCTCGGCGCCTCTCGAACTCTTCTGCTCCGGCTCGCCGCGCTGGGCAGCGAGTTCGCGGTAGACCGTGCCCAGAACGCCGTTGATGAACCGGCCGGAGTTCGGGCCGCCGTAGTTCTTGGCGATCTCGATCGCCTCGTTGATGGCGACCTTGGGCGGCACCTCGTTCGGATCGGCGTAGAGCAGTTCAAAGAGACCGATGCGAAGCGCATTCCGGTCCACCGGCGAGACCTGGCTGATGGGCCATTCGGGCGCCGCCTTCTCGATGATCGCATCGAGCTCCGGCATATGCTCGACGACGCCGTTCGCGATGCGCCACAAAAAATCCGGCTCGTCGATGTCGGGTGAAAATTCGTGCATGTTCCGCAGAACGATCTCCTTGAGCTCGTGTGCCTTATGGTAAAACTCCCACTCGTACAGCGACTGGAGAACGATGGAGCGCGCGAGGTGTCGAGTTGCCAT
>CAYSDW010000028.1:0-9130 GCA_964429925.1 uncultured Candidatus Saccharibacteria bacterium
CCTGGGCCGAGAAAAAACAAGTGGCCATAGGGCACTTTAATATCTCGGATTCGGAAGGCTTTAAGGCCGTGGTAGAAGGAGCTAAGGAGTTGAAGGTGCCGGTCATCATCGGGGTCTCGGAGGGCGAACGGAAGTTCATCGGCGTCGCCCTGGTTGTCGCGCTCGTAAAGAGTATGCGCGAAGAGCTCGGTCATCCCTTGTTTCTGAACGCCGATCACACGCACGATCTCGCCGGCTGCATCGAGGCGGCACAGGCAGGGTTCGATGCGGTTCTTTTCGACGGCAGCAAACTTTCGCTCGAAGAGAACATACGGGAGATGAGGGTGGTGGCGGAGACGGTGCGGAAGATCAACCCGGACATCATCGTAGAGGGCGAGCTGGGCTACATCGGTTCCTCCTCGGAGATACGTGAGGGGATGCCGGAGGGCGTGGCGATCAAGCCCGAAGATCTCACCAAACCCGAGGAAGCGGCGAGGTTCGTCAAGGAGACGGGTGTCGACCTTCTGGCGCCCGCGGTGGGAAACATCCACGGCATGATGGCGAACGCGCCGGAGCCGAACCTGGACATCGCGCGCGTTGCAGACGTGGCCAAGGCGGCGGGAGTGCCGCTTGTCCTCCACGGCGCTTCGGGCAACACCGACCTCGACGTGCGAAAGGCGGTGGAGGCCGGGATGCGCATCGTGCATATCAATACCGAGATCCGCGTCGCGTGGCGCAGGGGGCTCGAAGCCGCGCTCCAGGCGAACCCCAAGGAGGTCGCGCCCTACAAGATTCTTCCCGGCGCGATAGAAGGCGTGAAGTCCGTTGTTCTCGCGAAGCTTCGCGTCTTTAACCGGCTCTAGTGGGCGCGTTCCCATCCTTTCGGGGGTTTCGTTTTCGGGTCGGGAAGCCCTATACTAAAAGTATCCTCCCGATGTCCTCTGTTCCACAATTCTGCGGGCGTGCTCTCTCTAGAATGGGTCTTCTTGCGGTTGCTCTCGGAGCGGCTGTTTTTGTAGCTGGGCCAGTCATCGCCCGTGCCCAGGAAGTCCCACAGCTCCCACCTCAGTACTACCAAGATCTCGAGGCCTACCTTGCTTCTCCGGAGGCGGGTGGTGACACATCGGTTCCCATCTCCCCGGAAGAGCTCGGCCTCGACCCGCAAGGGGAAAGCGAAGGAGAAGGAGAAGCAAGTTCTCCCACCGCGCCCCTCTCGCTCTTCTCCGCAGAGAGCTTAAGCACTCCCGCCCCGTCCTCCATCTACGACTTCGCCCTGCAGTTCGTCTCCATCAACGGCAACGTCCCGACCGTCCCCGGCTGCGACCGGAATCCCTCGGGAGCGCCCCGTTCTTTCTTCGACAACTTCGACGACGGCGAGGTAAATACGGGCTGCACTGCCGAGTTCCAGAAGTTCGGGACATTTGAAGAATTCGACGACCTCCTCCATATGCGGAGCGAGAACGGCTACCGCGCGGGCGGAGGCATCAACCATAACCTTGTCTACAAAACCACCTTCAAGAACGGCCAGGGGAACTTCTTCGCGGGCGCGGGGTTCCGCCCGGATGTTCCCCAGCCCCTACCTCTCCTCTTTTCCTCCTACTCTCTTCACCTCTTCGATGCCCCGCCATCGCCCATCCTTCCTTCGTTCCTCTCTCCCAACGTGAACATCCATAGGCTGACCCTCTCCGACGGTCGGTCCATCATCTCGGCAGGCAGGGTCGACGAGTCAGGCACGGTCTTCCGCAGCGTCCTCGTCAACCCCATCGGGCAGGTCTCCATACTCTTTGGGTTCTCCGTGAACGACGCGACGAACACCGCCACCCCCTTCTATAGTTTTGACTTCGGGCAGACCACGTTCGTGTGGCGGAATCCCGACGGCTCGACTTTCACCGCTCCACTCTTTACGAAGTACGACGAGGCGCGCCTCATGGCGGCGGCGTTTGTGAGGGAGCCGGAGGCGCCGCTCTATACACAGGTGAGGTCGCCATACCCGTCGGAGGCGTTAACTGACGAATGGGATGGATTACGGTATGGAACTGGAAATTACGCTGATTGTTTTGATAGCCAAACAGGATTTTCAACAATTCGACGTTGCGGCTGCGCCATCGCCTCGATGGTCATGCTTGGCAGGTACTACAACATCAATGACGGAATTAATAACAGCAACGTTGATCCTGGCAATATCAACGCCTGGCTTACGGCTCACAACGGCTACACCAATACAGGCAAATTATGGTGGGGCAAGGCGGTAGAATATCTTGGATTTATAGACCAGACGACCGGGAGAACCATGGTCAGATTTGATTTTAATGATAGGACCGACTGGAATGTGCCGTTCGGCAGCTCCCGCATAGACGATTTTCTCAAATCCGCACAACCCCTCGTCGCATATAAAAGCAGCTTTGGCCATTACCTTATTGTCGACGGCGGGCGCGTGGCCGGCTCGTATCGCGTGAAAGACCCCCGCTGGTACAATACAAAAACGTCAAACGATGCCGAAGACCTCAGCAGAGAAGTCCGCGGTTATAACGGCTCGTTTGACACCGCCAATTTCTTCACCTATCTGGAAGCTCCCAAACTCGCCAGCGCTTCGATGCGCATTGCTATAGCTTCTCCTGCGGAATTGCTCGTGACCGATCCGCAAGGCAGAAGGATCGGCAGAGACCCCATCACAAATACGGTTTATGATGAAGTTCCTGACGGCATTTACGCCAAAGAGGGGCCGATAGCGTCCAGCGATGTGCCGCTTGACCCCGCAACCATCCATGAAACGAAAGTTGTCGCCATTCCCACGCCCCTGGACGGAAGTTATAACATCCAGGTTATCGGAACCGCCTCCGGAAGCTACGCCCTTGAGTCGTTGCTGTATGACCAGAGTGGACAATCGGAAGCGTCTATAGTGGAAGGAAATACTGCTACAGGGAACGTTCAGGATTTCGATATGGATTATTCTCCGCAATCGGTTGGAGAAACCGCGCTTTTCAGAACAGTACGTATTGACATTAAACCCGGCAGTGACCCCAACAGCATCAACCTTAAGTCAAGGGGCGTAGTGTCGGTTGCTATTTTAAGCGACTCATTCTTCGATGCGACAAATGTTGTTGTGGATAGCGTTCTTTTCGCCGGGGCCAAGCCCTTAAAAGGTAGGTTGGAAGACGCAGACAACGATGGCGACGTAGATTTGATACTTCACTTTAACACGCAATCCCTCCAATTAAGTTCTACGGACACCGAGGGTGTTTTAACCGGCCACCTCGTTAACGGCATCTTAATCAAGGGAAGGGATTCCGTAAGGATGGTTTCGTCACGGTAAGGCAGCACAGCCCAGCTTTTTCTTGCCAGTGTTTGGTATTTCTTACGGTCATTGTTTTAATAGATACCCACCGTGAAGAAAAAACTAATCATCGTGAGCGCGATCGTGCTAGTGTTCAGTTTTGTAATGATAGGCGGTTTTTATCTCTACGCTCAATTTGTGCGGTCAACCCAGTCATTGACAGCAGGAGACACCAAAACGGAGAGGGGAGAGTGTCTAGCTGACGATGAAATTGCTGATTACCCCATTAATTCCAAGTATGCTCCGGAAGTAAAAGCTCCTCAAAATCCTTTAATAATTTCGGTGAGGGATAAAGTGGCTCAAGCAGAGATATCCAGCTTTCGAATAGAGGGAATAAACCCCGATCACTATCATCCCCTCGAATTGCATAAGTGCGGGGTTTATGTGATTAGAGAGTTTAATTACGATTCGCAAACACGTCGTTCTACTCCTAATTATAGTAACGAGCTATGGAGATATACATATAAAGGTGATGGAATGGGAATTTTAAAATTTAGCACCACAGATTCTAATGGCAAGTACGAATCTCTCTACAATGATGACTTCCGCATCGATCCCAACGAACAATATCTTGTTCTTGAAAAAAGTTACCTCGGCAAAGATGACTACGCCCTAGTCATCAAGGACCTCAATATTTTAAACGACTTATTGGTTCTAAATCTTAGAGACGCTACTCGGCAGTATCCCGACGTTATTCCAGGCAGTTTCGGTCTTGGAAGATGGAGCGATGACGGTAAGTATCTTTACGGAGACATTTTCCAGGGAGCATTAAGCACGGCATATTACATAATCGAAGCGGGGGCATGGAAAGTTGATGTTTATGCGGCCCCACCGGATATTGTAGCCGGCGTTGAAAGAACGATCAGTTTTCAAAATCTCCTTTTGGCTTACGTTGATATTCCCACCTTCACCGGCTTCCAGGAGGTGTACGAACAGATCATCGAGCAAGCAAAAAAAGAAGGAAAACAGAAAAATCTGTTCGTGTATGATCTGCGCACCAAGGAAAAAGTTAAAATCGCTTCCGCGCCTCCCGAATGGCGCTTCAACATCAAATGGCTCTCCGACGCAGAGCTCGAGTACTTCCTTCCCGACGGGGAGCGGAGGGTGTACCGAATTCTAGAGTAGGAGGCGATGCTGTAGACAACGGACTCCAGAAAGGATATAGTGGTTCCCATTATGGAACTCGTGGCGGAAAAACGAGAGGTCTTCGGCAGAGCCGTGCGAATGGTGCGCACGCAAGGCCTCATTCCGGCCGAACTGTACGGGCATGGCCTCCCCAATCTTCACTTGAGCATTCCCTCGAAAAACTTTTTAAAAGTGCTTAAAGAGGCCGGCGAGAACACGGTGGTCACGGTGGTGGTCGGCAGTGAAAAGTTTCCGGCGCTCATCTACGACGTAGCGCGCCACCCGGTTTCTGACGAGATCATGAGCGTGGACCTGTACCAGGTTCGCATGGATGAAAAGATCAAGGCAGCCATCCCGCTTGAGTTCACGGGCGAAGCGCCCGTGGTCAAGGAAGCGGTCGGCGTGCTGGTGAAGTCGATGCATGAAGTGGAAGTGGAGGCCCTGCCGGCAGACCTGCCCCGCGAGATCGCGGTGGACCTCGGGGGGCTCACGGAGCTCGGTCAGAGCATTTACGTCAAAGATCTTTTGGTTCCTGCCGGGGTAAGGGTAGCGGTTGATCCCGAAACGGTGGTGGTCTCGGTAACGGAGAAGGTAAGCGAGGAGGAAGAAAAAGCGGCGCAAGAAGCGGCAGCGGCGGTTAGCGTCGAGCAGGTGGTGGCTGAAACCGAAGAAAAGAAAGCGGAACGGGAAGCAAAAAAGGAAGCCACTCCGTCGGCTGAGGGAGCGAGCGCAAAGGAGGTGAAAAAGTAAGAGATGAAGTAAAATGGGGATAAGGGCAAAAGCCCTTGTTTCTCATGGACAACGATTTTACGCCGCCTAAACCCCGCGTGCTCCGGGACATCAAGCGAAGAGGGGAGAGTTCGTTCATGCCGCTTCCGCCGCGCGTGAACCTGCACTATGCGCACGCGACCCGCGTGCCCATTTTTCGCATCATCAAAACCGGCATCGTTCTCGCGGCGCTCGTCTCGTTCATCTTCGGCTCGGTCTCGGCGCCGCTGAACCATGCGGCGCAGGGCGCGGGGCAGCAGGACCAGGAGCAAGAGCGCAAGGTGCTTGAAACGCAGCTTGCCGAGCTTGAGAGCCAGATAACGCAATATGAGAAGACGATCGCAAGCTACAAGAAACAGGGCTCGACCCTGAAATCGGAGATCGACCGGCTGAACGCCCAGGTCGCGAAGCTGAACCTCCAGATCAGGGCCATCACCCTCTCGCTCTCGCGGCTCAACGAAGAGATCTCGGCGACGCAGTCGAAGATCGGCGTTACGGAAAGCGACATTGACCAGAACAAGGAAGCGATCGGGAAGCTGCTCCAGGACCTCTACGAGCGCGAGGATACCGGCCTCATCGAGGTGATGCTTGCGAATCCGCGGCTTTCCGATTTCTTCGGCAATCTGAACAACCTTCTCGCGGTCCAGGACAGCTTGCGCGTGGCGCTCGGCAAGGTAGTGGCGCTCCGGAGCGAGCTTCTCGACCAGAAGGAGGCGCTCTCCGTCCAGCGGTCGGACGTACAGGCGCTCAAGGCGTACCAAGATTCCCAGCGTCAGGCGATCCAGAAAACGCGCTCGGATAAGGACAACCTTCTCCAGGTCACCAAGGGCCAGGAGGCGAAATACCAGGCCATCCTCAAAGAAACGCAGAAGACGGCCGCCGATATCCGGAGCCGCATCTTCCGGCTCCTCGGAGGCGGCGAGCTGCCGTTCGGCGAGGCGGTGAAGTTCGCGCAGTTCGCGGAGCGCGCGACCGGCGTGCGAGCCGCCCTTATCCTCGCGGTTTTGACCCAAGAGTCGTCGATAAGCGGCGTGATCGGGGCGAATCTCGGCCGCTGCTACTACGACACCGCATGGAGCAATCCCGAGGGGCGCGTGATGCGCGCGAGCCAAGCCGCTTCTTTCGAGGAGATCATGAAGGAGTTGGGCCTGAATCCAAAAACGACCCCCGTTTCGTGTCCTATTAACCGCGACGGCTCCTACGGCGGCGCGATGGGACCGGCGCAGTTCATGCCAAGGACATGGTGGGATGCCCAGGCGCAGACCGGATACAAGAACCGCGTGAGCGCGATCACGGGCGGGAACCCCGCCTCGCCCTTCAACAATGCCGACGCGTTCACGGCGACCGCGCTGTACTTAAAAGATGCCGGCGCGGCCAAGGCAACGCTTTCACAGGAGCGCATCGCCGCGGCGAGATATTATGCGGGAGGGAACTACCAGCGCCATATCTGGGGCTACGGCGACTCGGTGGTGCGCCGCGCGGAAAGCTTTCAGGACGATATCGACGTCTTGAACGAGAACCTCTCCGCGGGCAGATAACAAAAAGAGCGACCCCTAGGGGCCGCTCTTTTTGTTAGGCGCTCTTTTGGAACGCCTTGATGATCGGGTCTAGGTCTCCGCCCAATATCTTCTCGATGTTGTGAATCTTTTTCCCGATACGGTGGTCCGTGATCCTGTCCTCGGGGAAGTTGTACGTCCTTATTTTTTCCGCCCGCTCCATCGAGCCGATCTGCTCGCGGCGGATGTCGGCGACCGAGCCGACCGCCTGGCGTTGCTGTTCCTCGTAGAGCTTCGCGCGGAGGACCTCCATCGCCTTTTCGCGGTTCTTATGCTGCTGCCGCTCGGTGCGGCAGGAAACGACGATGCCAGTCGGTTTATGAAGGATGCGCACGGCGCTCTCGATCTTGTTCACGTTCTGTCCGCCGGGCCCCCCCGCGCGGGAGAAGGAGACCTCGAGTTCGGTGTCCTTGATCTCAAGCTGCTTGGCTTCCACGATCGGCAGGATGGCGACCGAGGCGGTCGAGGTGTGCACGCGGCCGGATTTTTCCGTACTCGGTATGCGCTGGACGCGATGCACGCCGGATTCCTGCTTCAGCGCCTCGTAAGCGCCTTCGCCCGCGATCTCGGCAATGAAGGTTTTGTAGCCGCCCAACGTGCCCGGAGTGGAATCCGTCGCGACGAACCTCCAGCCGCGTTTCGCGGCATAGCGTTGGTACATGCGCGCAAGGTCGCCGGCGAAAAGCGAGGCCTCGTCTCCGCCCGTACCTGCTCGAATTTCTAGTACAATTTTATTCATAGTGATATTCGAGCAGGCGAACCAGACCGCCAGGGGCGGACGGTTCGGGGCTCGCCCAGCACCGTGTTCGCTTTGCGAACTCTGGTGCTGGGCCCGTTCCGGCGCGCACCTCAAGAACGATCCGCTGCATGAGAAAAAACCGAGCGGCTTACCGCTTCTTATTCTTTGCCACGCGCGCTTTCCGGGGCGCGGCGGGCTTGGCGCCCGCGCGGCGCGTCTTGAAGCGTTCGATGCGCCCGCCGATATCCAAGAGCTTCTCCTTGCCGGTGTAGAACGGATGGCAGTTCGAGCATACCTCGATGTCGATCTTGGGCTTGGTCGAGCCCATCGTGTGGGTTGTGCCGCAGGTGCACGTGATCTTCGCGTTGGGAAAATATTCGGGGTGAGTATCCTTTTTCATAGTTCTTTACATTAATGGATTGCCGCGATTTTTACAAGCGCCCCGCCTCTTTGACGAAGGAAAGGCATATGCTATAACTGGATCCAGCAAATTCATACGGGAAGGGAGAACTGCATGAGGGAGAGTGCGCTTTGATCCGGTGGATCATCTGGGACATCGCGAACACCATTCTTCACTATCACTACGATCTCGTGTTCCAGCGCCTCGCGCGGCTCACGGGCAAAGAGATCCCCCAGATCAGGCGTTGTATCGGGGGAGATTACTTTACGCCCGGCTCTCTGATCTATGACGCGGACGCGGGCCGTATCGGCAGGAAGAAGTTCATCCGTCTTCTCCGGAAACGGCTCGGCGTCGATTCACGGATACCGAACGGGCGGCTTGCCCGCTGTTTCATGGACTGCTTCGAGCTGCCGAACGCCACGCGCACCCTCCTTCACTTCCTCGCGGACCACTACCGGATGGGGATCATCTCCAACATGAATCCCGTGCAGTGGCCGCACATCCGGGAGACGTTCCCGACCCTGCATGAGGACTCCGGCGTGTTCGCGTTCCACGTTCTCTCCTGCAGGGACAAGCTCGTGAAGCCAGACCTTCGGATCTACGCCCTGGCGTTCGAGCGGGCGTGCGCAAAAAGCGAAGGCGCGCTCCTCCCCGGCGAATGCGTGTTCATCGACGACCGGGAAGAAAACGTCAAAGCCGCCGAGGAGTTCGGCATGCGGGCGCTCCTCGCGGACGAGAGTGGGCCCGAGGGGATTGCCCGGAACCTGGCGGACCTGGGCGTGCTTCTCCCGCCTGCGGACTACTATCCTCCTCCTGTCGTTACGCGTCTGATCCGGGGCATGGCGTGGTGAGCCATGCCCCTTTCTTTTGTCCGTCGCAACCCCGCCAGCGGGGTTGACAAGAGCTGCCGCCTTCCCCTACATTTAGGGGCAGACAACAGAGACTAACACTGCGCACGACAAGCTTGGTTTGAGTGTTAGACATCCGCCCGATCCTTTCTTTGCGAGAGGGAAGCATCGGGCGGGTGTATTGTTTACTCCAGTACGGAGGACACAGGCGCCCGTGAACTTTAAAAAACGATACCTGGAAGAGAGTTTTTTTAGTTGTCCCAAGGAACAATCCGAAAGGTTGGTTGCGAGAAACTCGTTCGAGAGTGCTTCGCAATCGGTCTTTCTTTAAGAGGATTTGATCCTGGTCCAGGATGAACGCTGGCGGCGTGGATAAGGCAT
>CAYSDW010000029.1:0-9061 GCA_964429925.1 uncultured Candidatus Saccharibacteria bacterium
GGGAAGACCTCGGCCAGGTTGTTCGCGAGCTCCTTGTCCCCGCCCGAGTGGGAGGGCTCGAGGAGCTTCGAGAAGCGCGAGAGCATGTAGGCCACGTCGGTGCGATGCTTCTGGAAGACCTGGATGGCGATGTTCTTGTTCGATGCCGGATCGATGAAGGGGAACTGCAGGTCAAGGAACTTGAGGAACAGCTTCTCCATCTCCGGCGTCGCGAACTGGATGCCCGTGCCGCGGTTGAAGAATCCGATGAAGGTCGCGTCCCGGACGGGTTCCTGGGCGACGAGGTGCTCCGCGAGGCTTTCGAGCCGCTCGTTCCGGAGCACCGCGTCCGCCACGTTCAGGTGGAGCAGGAAGGCGTGCGCCGCCTTTGAGGCGCGCTTGTTCTGCAGGTCCGTAAGCCAGTTCATAGCCCTCCCTCCTTCCCGGATTTGAGGCGGAAGATCTCGTCGACCAGCGGGTCGCCGGGGACGATGATTTTGTCGATGACGCCGGCCGCGAGGGCCTGCTCCGCCGAGAGGTAGGTTTCCGCGGAGAGGAACTCTTTCACGTACTTGAGCCGCTTCTCCCGTCCCTTCTCGGTCGAGGGGTCGAGTTTGGCCGCCGAATCCTCCTCCCATTCCTTCCGCACCTCCCGAAGGAAGTACTCGGGAAGTTTGGTCTGGAAGGCCAGGATACCGTGCATCTGGGCGTGGAGCCGCTCCGTGAATTCCTGGGCGCGCACCACCTCCTCCGGCGTTCCGGAGACCTGCTGATGGCCGGAGTGGAAGTGGATCAGCGCGCGCGGGAAGGCGTAGCGGTGGCCGATGGAACCCGTCGTGAGGATGACGGAGGCCATGGAGGCCGCGGTGCCCATCACGACCATTCGCACAGGGATCTTGAGCGCCTTCAGGTGCTCGATGGCCTGGATGATGGTGATGCCGGCCTGGACGGAGCCGCCGCTGTTGTTGATGAGGAGCGTTACCGGCTCCTTGCTTTCGCTTCCCAGAATGAGGAGCGAAGCGGTGACGTTCTCCGCGAGGAAGGGGATGCTCTCCGACGTGATCATGCCGATGTCGGTCGAGGCATGAATAGAGCCGAAAAGCGTCAGCATCCGCTGATCACGGTTCAGAAGCACAAAGGGACCCACGATCGGACCGGTAGGGGTCTCGGACCAGGGGCGCGTCGAACCGGGCATGTTCGTGCCTTTCGTAAGGGAATATCAAATTTCCGAGTGCTTCACCTATCGTACCCTTCCACGGCGCGAGAGGGCAAGGGCGAACTCAATGAGCGAGGAATCGGCGTGAGAGCGCGAGTGCGCGCCCTTGGGTGCGTGCCCACTGTATCTCGGAATCGCGCCTGAACCAGGTCATCTGGCGCTTAGCGTACTGGATGATGGCGCGTCCGAGCGCCTCCTCAAGCTCCTCCACGCTCCCGATCTCGCCGCGGAGATAGCGGGCGACGAGAGCGTATTCGAGGCCGAGCTCGTCAAGGCGGCGAAAAGAGAGTCCGTTGCGGTGCAGCCGACGCACCTCCGCGACAAGGCCGCGTTTCAGGTCCCGCGCCAGGCGGACGCGGATCCTTCGCGCCAGCTCCGTCTTGGAGCGCGCAACGCCGATCGTGAGCGTCTCGAAGCGCGGGGTTCGCGGGAGCAGCCGCACGGGGACGCCCGTCGCGGCGATGATCTCAAGCGCGCGGATGAGGCGTCTGCGATTGTGCCGGTCTACCGTTCCGGCGCGGGCGGGGTCGCGCCGTTTAAGCAGAACGAAAAGCGCTTCGGTCGGGAGCCGTTCCATTCGTTTGCGGAACGAGTGGTCAGGCGCTCCGGCGGCGAAGGTGCCGCCGTAGAGCACCGCGTCGATATAAAAGCCGGTGCCCCCGCAGAGAATGGGCACCTTGCCTTGCGCAAGGACGGTCCTGATCGCGCGCGCTGCGTCCTTTGCATACCGTGCGGCGGTGTACGGGCGACGCGGATCGGCGACGTCGAGAAGCTCATGCTGCACGCCGCGCATCTCCCGTTTCGTTATCTTGCCGGTGCCGATGTCGAGGCCGCGGTAGACCTGCCGCGAGTCGGCGGAGATAACCGCTCCGCCCAGGGCGCGTGCGAGCGCGACCGCGAGCGCGGACTTCCCGCTCGCGGTAGGTCCCAGAATAACGATAAGTTTTTGTTTCGCGTTTTCTGCCATCGCCCCATTATATCCGCCCTCGCTCATCCTCCTCCCTTATCAAGAGCATATCCGTACCCTTGAGGGGGTTTCCGTAGGCGCCTGTGGCTTGGTCTCCGCCGGAGGCGGAGCGCAGGCGCCGAGGCTAAGGCCGCCGCGCCGCAGGAGCGCGGCGAGCCGACCCTCGAAAGGGTATGGGTATGCTCGTACCCCCCTCCTTATTGCTTTGCACGGATGCGTTCCGAAACTTCGCGGGCGAATTCGCGGAGTCCCAATGCCCGGTCCTTTCCACCGCCTTCGGCGGGGCCCCGCACGGTGCGGTGGTCGCCGCCGCGCTCCCGGACCGAAACAGTTTTGCCCGCAACCTCCTTTTCGCCCGCCACCACCACGTAGGGAATTTTTTGCATTTCGGCTTCGCGTATCCTTTTGCCCAGCGTTTCGTTGGCGCCAAAAAGGCGGACGCGGATGCCCTTCTTCTCGAGCGCTTTGGCGACTCGTTTCGCGTAGTTCGCCTGTCCTTCGCTTACGCTCAAAACCGCCGCTTGAACGGGCGAGAGCCAGAGCGGCAGGTCGCCGCCGCAATGTTCCAGGAGCATGCCGATAAACCGTTCAAATGAACCGAAGATCGCCCGGTGAATGACCCACGGCAATTTTTTCGAGCCGTCCTCGGCGATGTAATATGTCTCGAATTGTTTGGGCAGCATGACCAGATCCAGCTGGGCCGTGCCCATTTGCCAGTCGCGGTTTTGGGAATCCTTCAGGTGGATCTCGATCTTCGGGCCGTAGAAAGCGCCTTCGCCTTCGGCGACGACGAAATTCTTGCCGCTCTTCTCGAGAGCCGACTGCAGGGCCTTTTCGGCCGTGTCCCAGTCCTTTTTGGAGCCAAGCGCCTTCTCCGGACGCGTTGCAAGGACATACGCCGGCGTAAGGCCGAAGAGCGTATAGAATTTTTCGATCATTCCGATGATCGAGACGACCTCTCTTTTCACCTGCTTCGGCATGGCATAGACGTGAGCGTCGTCCATGGTGATCTGGCGAACCCGGAATAACCCGCCGAGCGTGCCGGACAGTTCATTGCGGTGCAGCCGGCCGATCTCCGCGAGCCGCACCGGCAGATCTTTATAGCTTCGAGTTTTGGCGTTGTAGACGTACGTGGACTCCGGGCAGTTCATCGGTTTTATCACCAAGTGCTCGTTCTCGTCACGCGGATTGTCGAAATAGAACATATTTTCGCGATAGTGCTCCCAGTGGCCGGATCTCTCGAAAACCTCTTTTTTGACCATAATGGGCGTCGAGATCTCTTCGTAGCCCATTTTGTCCAACTCTTCGCGCAGATGGTTCTCGAGTTCCTTGAAAATTATCATTCCGTTGTGGTGCCAAAACGGAGCGCCCGGGGCGATCTCGTGGAAGGAGAAGAGATCGAGTTTTTGGCCGATGTCGCGGTGATCTTCCGGCATGGTGTTGATTATACTACAGCTCCTGTGCGCTTTCGCAGATAAGCTTCGGTTCCCCGTTCCGCAGGGACATTCGGCAGCCCATGAGGATCGCGTTGTTCTCTTTCCAGACGTCGGGGACACGAGAGAGAATGTCCGAGAACGCCATCACTTCGGTGGCGCCTGACGCGTCCTCGATCTTCGCGAAGAGCATCGGTTGGCCGGTCTTGGTGGTTATCTTTTTTACCCCGGAAATAATGCCCGCGACCGCGAACCGTGTCCGCTCGCTCTTCTCGGCGAGCGCGTCCTTAATGGGCCGCGCCTTAACGCTTTGGATCCGTGCCTTGTGCTGGTTCAAGGGATGATCCGACACGTAGAGGCCGAGGAGCTCTTTTTCCCACTGCAGTTTTTCCTTGGGCGTTGCTTCGGGAGCCGGCGTGAGCGCGAGAGCGCTGAGACGCGGTTGGGTTGCGCCGAAAAGCGAGTGCTGCGTCTCGTTTTTTGCGCGTTTGACGCGGTTGGCGAACGCGAGCAGTCCGTCGATGTTTTGAAGCGCGGTCGCCCGTTCGACGCCGAGGGAATCGAGCGCGCCGCACTTGATAAGACACTCCAGCGAGCGCCTGTTCATGTCTTTATGCTGGATGCGGTGGAGAAGGTCGGCCAGATCATGGAAAGGGCCGGAACGGGCGCGGTCCATGGTAACGGCCTCGACGATGTGGATGCCGACGTTCTTTACCGCTAAAAGTCCGAAGCGGATGGCGTTCCCGTCCGGCGCGAAGTAGGTGGCGCTTCGGTTGATGTCGGGCGGCAGGATCTCGATCCCAAAGCGGCGCGCCTCGCCCATCAGGAACGAGATGCGGTCGATATCGTCGGTGTCGGCGTTCAAGAGCGCCGCCATGAACTCCACCGGGTAGTGGACGCGGAGATAGGCGGTTTGGTAGCCGATCATGGCATAGCAGGCGGCGTGCGATCGATTGAAACCGTAGCGCGCGAACGGCGGGAAGAGCTCCCAAATGGCGGCCGCGGTCCCCGGGTCGATACCGCGCTGGATCATGCCCTGAACGAGTTTTTCCTGTTGCTCGTCGAGCAAGGACTTGATCTTTTTGCCGATAGCTTTTCTTAACGTGTCCGCTTCCGCAAGCGTGAAACCGGCAAGGTCGCGCGCGATGCGCATCATCTGCTCCTGGTAGACGCCCACGCCGTAGGTGTTCTTGAGGATCGGTTCGAGCTGGGGGTGGAGGTACGAGACCCGCTCCTCGCCGTGCTTTCGAAGGATATAGGAAGGAATAAGTTCCATCGGCCCGGGACGGTACAGCGCGACCATGGCGATGAGGTCCTCGAGTTCGCTCGGGCGCAGCTCCTTGAGATAGCGGCGCATGCCGCTCGACTCGAATTGGAAGACGCCGGTCGTCTCGCCGGTCTCGAGAAGCGCATAGGTTTTTTTATCGTCGAGCGGCAGCCGCGACACGTCGATCTCCTCGCCGCGCGTATCGCGGATCAAGGAAACGGCGTGCTCGATGATGCTCAAGTTCTTAAGGCCCAGAAAGTCCATCTTGAGGAGCCCGAGGTCCTCGATCGTATGCATCTCAAATTGGGTGATGAGAGCGTGCTCGTCTTGCGGGGATTTCTGCAGAGCCGTGTGTTCTATAAGCGGTTCCTTGGAGATCACAACGCCGCACGCATGGACCGATGCGTGCCGCGCCACTCCTTCGAGATGGCGGGCGGCATCGAGGACGCGCCGTGCGTCCGGGTCGGTTTGGTACTGTCCCGCAAGTTCAGGGATGATCCTCATGGCGTCCTCGAGCTTGGCGTTAACGGTCGCGGGCACGAGCTTTGCCAGGCGGTCGCAGAGCGCAAGCGGAACCCCGAGCGCGCGACCCGCATCCCTGATAGCCGCCCGGGCGGCCATCGTTCCGAATGTGATGATCTGGGCCACGCGGTCCTCTCCGTATTTTTCTTTTACGTACGCCAAGACCTCATCGCGCCTCGTATCCGCGAAATCGACGTCGATATCCGGCATCTGGATGCGGTCGGGATTCAAGAAGCGCTCGAAGAGCAGATCGTATTTCAGGGGATCGATGTCGGTAATGCCGAGGATGTAGGATATGATGCTTCCCGCCGCAGAACCGCGGCCCGGACCCACGACGATGCCACGGGACTTTGCCCACTGGATGAAGTCCTGGACGATAAGGAAGTAGTCGGCGAAGCCGGTCTTCTCGATGACGCCGAGCTCGTACTCGATGCGCTCCTCGACCGCCTTCGAACACTCGGGATAGCGGCCGGACAAACGCTCCTCGACGAGCATCCGGAGATGGGCCGCGGGAGTTTGTCCTGCGGGGAGCGGGAAGGAGGGGAGATGGATCTTGCCGAGCGGCAGCTCCACCTCGCACATGTCCGCGATCTTCGCGGTATTCGCGACCGCTTCCGGAACGTCGGCGAAAAGCTGTGCCATGTGTTCCGGCCCCTGGAGCGAGAAGTCGTCGTCCTTGAGCGTGAGGCGGTCTCCGTCCGAAAGCTGGGTGCCGGTCTGCACCGCGAGCAGGATATCGTGATACTCCGCGTCCTCATGTTTCGCATAATGGATGTCCTGTGTGGCGACGAGCGGCGCTCCGGTCTTTCGCGCAAGCCGGATGAGCGCTTCGCGCACGGGAACGGTATCCGCAATGTTCGGGTGCGTGCCGATCTCGAGAAAAAAGTTTTCCGTACCGAAAATGTCCTGGTATTCGCGGACCGCCGCTTCGGCTTCTTCCGTTTTGTGCTGGGCAAGGAGGCGGGGGATCTCGCCGGTGAGGCACGCGGAAAGCGCGATCAGACCCTCGTGGTGCTCGCGGAGGATCTCCTTGTCCATGCGCGGCTTGTAATAGAACCCTTCCAGGTTCGCGCGCGTGACGAGCCGGAGCAGGTTTTCCCAGCCGGCGTTGTCTTTGGCGAGCAGCACGAGGTGGTAATACGGGAGACGGCCTGCCTTGCCCTGCCCGTCCGGCAGGCGGGCGGCAGGCAAGCCCGTTTTGGCGCCTGCCTCGCCTCGATCCCCACGGCGCCCTGGGGCCAGGTAGGCCTCGACGCCCAAGATCGGCTTTATGCCGGCCTTCTTCGCCTTTTTGTAAAACTCGACTGCTCCGTAGAGATTGCCGTGGTCGGTCAAGGCCAGGGCATCCATCCCCATTTCTTTTGTGCGCGCTACGAGGTCATCGATCTTGGCGAGTCCGTCGAGCAACGAGTAGTGCGAATGAGTGTGGAGGTGGACGAAGCGCATATGGTGTCTCTATCGTAAAGAAAAAATTATCCCAGCGCAACGACTAGCAGTCCCGATTTTGCACGAACACCACGCTATCAAATTCCCCAGCGAGGAATTTGCGCTTCCTCTCGGCCTCGCTCGTCCCGCCCCGCGGGACACCGTGCCCGCTCGGCCTGCGAGAGGGTGTTCTTTGCAACATCTGGACTGCCTATAAACAAAATGCATAAAAAGGACGTGCCCCTCGGGTGAGGGGCACGGAAAAGGTACTTAATCGTCGCTCGCGTCTTCGCCGGGAGTGGGTCCCGGCCGCTCTGCGAGACGAAGGCGCATGGTGTGGTACTGGTTCGCGCCGCGGAGCACGAGAAGCGTAACCTCGTCATCCGGGATGGCTCGGATCATCACGAGCTTCATGAACGCCTTGACGTCCGCAATGGGCGTCTTCACGCCCTTGAGCGTCGCCTCGAGGATCACGTCGCCCGGTTTCAGGTCCGCTTTTGCGGCGGGAGAGCCGGGGACCACCTGCACCACCAGCACGCCGAGCTGTTTGGGCGGTTCGATCTTCAGGGTCTTGTAATCCGGCGGGTTGAGCTCCCAGCTGTTCTTGATGGCCGCGCCCGCTATGGCGTGCTTCAGCTCGCCGCCGAGCTTGAGGCGCGGGAGGACGGCCTTGAGGTGATTGAGCGGGATCGAGAACGAGATGGGGTTCGGACCCGCGATCGCGGTATTGATGCCCACTACGTCGCTCTGTGCCGTGAGAAGGGGACCGCCGGAGTTCCCGGGGTTCACTTTCACGTCGGAGATGATAACCGAAGGACTCGTCGAGGTCGGCAGCGTCTCGTCCGGCTTCGTGACCACGCCCCGGAAGGCGAGGAAAGGAATGCCGAGCGGAGAGCCGATGGCGACGACGGGTTCGTCGGCCCTGAGCTTGTCGGAGTCACCGAGCCGTACGGGAACGAGTCCGCTGGGCGGCGGATCCTTGATCTCAAGAAGCGCGAGGTCAAGGAAGGGGGAGTACCCCACCACGCTCAACTCGAACGGGGGAATGGCCTTCTCCGCCGTCCGTGCCCAGAGTTCGCCCGCGCCGACAACCACGTGATAGTTCGAGACGACCATGAGTTTGTCGTCCACGGGGATCACGAACCCGCTGCCCAAACTGCGCAGCGTGAGCTCGCCCTGGGGATTCTTGGCATACGACTGAATGAAGACCACCGAGCGCTCGGTCTCGTTCTGCACCTGGACCAGCGTCTTCGCCGGCTGTTCGTTACCGACGAGTTTCGACGCGGGCGTGAACGCTACGCTTGCGACTGCAAGCGCAAGGCCGCCCGCAAAAACCAGAAAGAGGCGCTTCCGTGTCATGTCATTCTCCTCACACCTCGGTAGGTTTTCAATGCCCGCTGCTCGTTCTACTATAGTTTCGTGCCCCGAGAATTGCAACATAAGCGGACAAATGGCAAGTATTGCATCGGTATCGACGAAGTGGGGCGGGGGGCTCTGGCCGGTCCGGTCCTTTTGGTCGCGCTCGCGTTCCCCCGTTCGCACCCGTTTCGGGGGATCCGCGACTCAAAAAAACTTACGCCGCGGGGACGGGAGGAGTGGCTCGGCCGGTTCCGAAGGGATCCCCGCATCGTGTGGGCCAGCGCGACGTCCGCGCCGCGGACCATCGATCGCATGAACATTCGCCGCGCCGCCGACCGCGCTGCCCGCCGCAGCTACCTCCGGCTCACGACACGGTATCCGGAGTTGGCATCCGCGCGCGTTGTCCTGGACGGAGGGCTTTCCCTCGGCCCAAGCATCCGTCATACGGCGCATGTGCGCGGCGACGAACGCTTCCGGGCCATCGCGTCCGCGTCGATCGTCGCCAAGGTTCGCAGGGACCGGCTCATGAACCGCCTCCACCTTCGCTATCCCCGATACGCGTTCGACGTCCACAAGGGGTATGGTACGGCGATGCACGCGAGGGCGATTCGGAGGCACGGCCCATCCGACATTCACCGGTTGACCTTTATTCAAAATTTTATTAATCTGAAGCCACGGAATTAACCTTATTCAAATCCCTCAACCATGGGCGGCGTACCGGTAAAACATCATTCAAAATCGAAAGTGGGACGCAGGCGGTCGCATCTTGCCTTAAAGCAGACGGCGCTTGTGGTCTGCCCGAAGTGCGGCGCTCCGCTTCTGCCGCACCGCGCGTGCAGTACGTGCGGTTACCGCCCGCAAAAGAAGTAGGTCCAAGGCGCGGCCCTTAGCAC
>CAYSDW010000030.1:0-8730 GCA_964429925.1 uncultured Candidatus Saccharibacteria bacterium
TTTGCGAGCGCGATAGCGGCCTCCGAGGTGCCGCGCTCCGTTCCCACGTTCACCACCCAGACATGCGCCTCCCGTGCGCGCGCCAAGACCTCCTCGCGGTCCTTGTTGTACGCCGCGAACTGCGCGTGGGTATGCACATCGAAGAAATCTGGCCTCATCAGAGCGATCCTTTCGCGATAATACCAATGACGAGTATCCCAAAGAAGTTCAGAAGAAACGCGAGGATCGCAAAAAGATGCGTGGGCACCTTCCCCAGTCCCAGCATCATGAGCCCCAGTTCATCGGGAAAAGGCGACGCAATGATGAGCGCTCCCACGATCGGTACGGTCCATCGCAGCGCTTTGGAACCGAAGACCGTGATCAGCCCCTGCTGCCCCGCCCGGCGCACAGCGAACAAGATGTCCGCAGAAAGTTCGTTCCTTACGAAACGAAAAATGATCATGTCGCCGAGAAGAGCACCGAATCCGCCGGCCACTGCCGACCAGAACACCGAATTCGTTTGGGCGATCTCCGCCAGCACGACGGTAGCGGGAGCGGCCGTAAAGAGCGAGGTGAAGAATATGCCGGCGAGAAAACTGCCGAGGAGCTTAAAGGCGCCCAACGAGGCAATAAGGCCATGGAGCGTTCCGCCCGCCACCAAGAAGATGGCGATCAAGATGCTCAACGCCACTATTGCGGCATCGCGCAGCACGTCATGCAGTTGCCGTTCCATGTGGTGAACGTTAGATCCGCGGGAAAAGATTGCTCACCTTCTTTACGGCGATGCCGTCCGAGGTGCGTTCGAGCGCGGCGAGGATCGTCTCCGATGTCTTGGGCAAGAAGGGCAGGAAAAGCTGGGCCACGTCTTCAAGAATGGCAACAAGCGCGAAGATGACGTTTTTATCTTTCGATTCCCATGGCTTATGCGTGTTCACATACCCGTCGCCATAGGAGACGAGCGCCGCGACGGCCGCAAGCGCCTCGTGGAACTTGAAATCGCGCACCGCTTCGTCAACGCGCTCACGCGCCCGCTTGATCTCCAGAACGACCTCGTCGGGCGTTTCGAGCGTCGTCGGCAAGGTCCCCGCGCTTGCCGCGAGCGTCGTAACCCTCGCGGCGAAGTTCCCGATGCCGTTCGCCAGGTCGGCGTTGTAGCGCCCGATGAACTTCTCCTCGGTGTAGTCCCCGTCCTCATAGGCAGGGACCTCGCGCAGGAGGTAGTAGCGAAGCGCGTCCGCCCCGTAACGCTCGGCAAGCGCGAGCGGATCAACGACATTGCCAACCGTCTTGGACATCTTTTGCCCACCCACCGTCACGTAGCCGTGCACGAAAAGTTTTTTGGGAAGCGGCAGTTTGGCAGAAAGAAGGATCGCCGGCCAATAGACCGCATGGAAGCGCAGAATGCCCTTTCCGATGACATGGAGATCCGCCGGCCACCAGTCGGGCGAGGAGCTGCGGTAGACGTTCAGGGCGTCGAACCAGACGTACATGATCTGGCCAGGATCCTCGGGCACCGGCACGCCCCAGCCGTGGGCGCGCGCCACCGAGCGCGAGATGCTGAAGTCCTCGAGACCGCGGCTTATAAAGGAAAGCGCCTCCCTTTTTCTCGTTTCCGGCACCACCGTATACGCCTCGGATTCGAGCAGGCGCTCCAGCTCGTGCTGGTACTTGGAGAGCCGGAAAAAATAGTTCTCTTCCTCGATCTCCTCGAGCGGCCGGCCGGGGTGCTCAAAACACTCGCCGTTCTCATCAAGCTCGTCGCGCGTATAAAAAAGCTCGCAGCCCACGCAGTAGAGGCCCCGATACGTTTTTTTATAGATATCGCCGCTCTCGCTGCAGCGGCGCCAGAGCTCCTGGCTCGACTTCACATGCGCCTGGCTCGAAGAGCGGAAGAACTCGTCGAACTTCACGTTAAGCGCTTCCGCGAGTTCGGTGAACGCAATGCAGTTCCGGTCGCAGAGCTCCTTGGGGGTGATACCCTCCTTTTCCGCGGCCTGGACGTTCTTGAGCGAATTCTCGTCGGCTCCGGAGATATAGCGCACTTCGAAACCGCGCCCGCGCATGCGCCGGGCGATGACGTCCCCCTGCACGAACTCGAGCGCATGGCCGAGGTGCGGCTTTGCGTTCACGTACGGGATGGCGGCCGTGAGGTAGAACTTCTCCTTATCCATTGCCCTACACAAGCCGCTTGCCGGCGCGCATCTTCCTAAGCGACCAGTCGTCGAGAAATTCCTGAAGGATCACCGCTATCGGCACCGCGATAATAAGGCCGAGAAACCCGGCGAGCTTCGCGCCCAAGAGCAACGACATCAGGATAACGACCGGATGCACGCCGATCGCGCGGCGCATCACGACCGGCACCACGAGCTGGCTCTCCATCTGCTGGATGACCACGAAGATGAGGAGCGTGTAGAGCGCGAGCGTCGGTGAATCCGCGAGCGCCACGAGAACCGCGATCGAACCGGCGAAGATCGGCCCCACGAACGGAATGATCTCGAGAAGCGCCGCAAGAATGCCCAAGAAGAGCGCATAGTTCACGCCAAGGAGCCAGAGTCCCAAGTACACCGCGATGCCGACCATCAAACTCAAAAAGATCTGGGTCTGCAGCCAGTAGCCGATCTTTACGTTCGCTCGCGCGACGATGTTCAGCACGCGGTCCTCGTATTCGAGCGGCAACACCGCCTGGATGAACCGCTCCACGCCGTCGCGGGAGACCGTAAGATAAAAAGTGATCACGATGACGGTGAGGGTCGTTACGATGCCGCCGATGAAGTTCGAGGCGACGGCGACAAGCGACGTGCTTCCGGCGGCGAGGACCCCGGAGAGCTGGTCCAGATAGCGGTTGACGACGTCCACGATCTGCGCGCCGTCCCGCGCGCCGAAGACGCCGCCCGCGATCTCACCCAGGTGGTCGAACAAGCTCGCGAACTCCACGATGGCGATGGGGATCACCGCATAGAGCAGGGTGGCAAAAATGGCGATAGCGAGGATGAAGATGAGGAGCGTTCCCACCACGCGCGGGAGGCGCCAGCGCTCCATGTAGCTCACGACGGGGTTCAGTCCCGCAGAGAGTATCACCGCCGCAAGGAGCGCGAGGAGGATGTCCATCGCAACGAACGCGCCGGCGACGATAAGCAGCATGAAGAACGCCTTCCAGAGGGATCCCCAGCTTATGCTGAATTTGTTGTCGTCGGTCGTGGGCATACGGGTCTTCTAGATAAATATACGCCCAAAAAGAACGTATGCCAATGGGACCGGCGGCTGAACTAGAACCGGAGAAGCTCCCGGAACTCCGCTTCCCCCTCAAAGGGGCCGATGATCGCAAGGTTCAGCTTCTCGTCCTTGAAGATATCCCCCGCCGCCTTCTCCACCTCCTCCGCCGTTACCGCCTGGATCTTTGCGATAAGCTCGTCGGGCGTGATGATCTTCTTCTCCACGATCTCCTGGCTCCCGTAGTAGCTCGCAAGCTGATCCGAGGTCTCAAGGTCAAGAAGAAGAGAGCCCGAAAGATGGTCTTTTGATTTCTGGAGCTCTTTCTCCGGTACCGGCTCGTGCGAGAGTCGGGCGCACTCCGCAAGGATCGCCTGGATGACCTCTTTGATCTTTTTGTGATCCACGCCAGCCACGATGTCGAGCACGCCGTGATCGGTGGAGAGATCGGGCGAGGAGTGCACGTAATAGGCCGCCCCCAGCTCGTTCCGCACCTTATTGAACAAGCGGGAACTCATGCCGCCGCCAAGAACATCCGAGAGCACCTGGAGCGCGAACCGCCGTTCGTCGAACATGTCGAACGCGCGCGTCGCAAGGACCAGATGGGTCTGGTCGGAGTCCTTCTTGTGGACCAGAAGCGCCGGTGCCTGCTGCGCCTCGATCGTTTTTAGTTTGCCGGATTTTTCCGCGGCGGAGATGCCCCGGAAATGTCCTTTGATGCGTTCTATCGCCCCTGCCTCGTCGAAGTTGCCCGCCACCGCCACCGCCGTCGCCTTCGCCACGTAGTGTTCCTTGCGGTAGTTCAAAAAGTCCGCCTGCGTGATCTTCTGGATGACCTCCTTCCGTCCCGCCACGTCCCACCCCGCCGGCTGGTCGCCGTACAGGAGTTCCAGCATGAGCCGCTGCACCTTGTGCTGCGGCATGTCCTCATACATGTTGATCTCCTCGATCACCACACCGCGTTCCTTGTCGATCTCCTCCGGGTTGAAGAGGGGGTTCAGGTAAAGGTCGCTCACGATCTCGAGCGCCTTGTCGAAATGCCGCTTGGCGACCTTCACGTAGTAGCACGTGAATTCCTGCGAGGTGAAGGCGTTGAACTGCGCGCCCAAGGCCGCGAGCTCTTCCGCGATCATGCCCGCCTGCGGGCGTTCCGCCGTGCCCTTGAAGCACATGTGCTCCAAGAAGTGCGAGATGCCGTTCAGCTCCTTCTTCTCGTACTTCGAGCCCGCCTCGACGAGCACGAAGATCGTCGCGGCGACGGAATCCGCCTGCGGCACCGTGAGGATGCGGAGGCCATTCTCCAGGACCGTCTTGTGATATCCCATCATAGCGGCTTATTCTGCCAGTTTTCCCTTGAGATAGTCAACGAGGTCCGCACTGTCCACGCGCTCCTGCGCCATCGTATCGCGGTCCCGGACCGTGACCTTGCCGTCGTCCTTGGTCTCGAAGTCCACCGTTACGCAGTACGGCGTGCCGATCTCGTCCTCTCGGCGGTAGCGCTTGCCGATGGACTGCGTCTCGTCGTATTCGCACACGAAATGCTCCGCAAGCTTCGCATGAAGGGTACGCGCGACGGACGAAAGCTCCTCCTTTTTGGAGAGCGGCAGCACGGCGACCTTCACCGGCGCGAGCCACTTGGGAAACTTCATCACGATGCGCGTTTCGGACTCGCCTTCTTCGGCCGTCGGGGCCTTTTCCTCGCGGTAGGCCTCGAGCATGGCGACCAGAACGGAGCGGTCCACGCCCCAGGTCGGCTCGATCACGTGCGGAAGGAACTTCTCTTTGGTTTCCGGGTCGGTGTAGCGCAGGTCCTCGCCGGACGCCTCCGTGTGATTTGTGAGGTCGAAGTCGCCTCGGTAGGCCAGGCCGTAGAGCTCTTTCTGCCCGAACGGATATTTGTACTCGATGTCCACCGTGCGCTTCGAGTAGTGCGCACGCTCGCCTTCGGGGATATCCACCTCCTCGATCATCTCCTTCCGCACGCCCAGGTCCTTGAGCCATCGCCTCATCTCGGAGAGCCAGTGCTCGAACCACTTCTCCCACTCTTCTGCCCGCACAAAATATTCGATCTCCATCTGTTCGAACTCGCGCGTGCGGAAGATGAAGTTGCCGGGCGTGATCTCGTTCCGGAAGGCCTTGCCGATCTGCGCGATGCCGAAGGGCAGGCGGCGCCGCGTCGTCTCGAGGATGTTCTTGAAGTTCACGAACATCCCCTGCGCCGTCTCGGGCCGGAAGTAGACCACGTTCGCCTTTTCCTCCGCCGGACCGAGAAAGGTCTTGAGCATAAGGTTGAACTGCGTTGCCTTGGTAAAACTCTTTTTGGTGCCGCAGCTGGGACACGCGCCTTCCGTATCCACGTGATCTGCGCGGAACCGTTCGTGGCACTTCTTGCACTCGACAAGCGGGTCCGAGAACTCCTTGAGATGGCCGCTCGCTTCCCATACTTTTGTGTTCATAAGAAGCGCCGTGTCCACGCCGACCATATCCGTGCGCGCCTGGACGAACCGCCGCCACCACTCCTGCTTGATGGTGTTCTTAAGCTCCGCGCCCAACGGGCCGTAGTCCCATGAGTTCGCCAAACCGCCGTAGATCTCCGAGCCCGGATACACGAATCCCCGGCGCTTCGCCAGGTTCACTACTTTGTCCATTAGATTTGTCACTGACATGTCTAGATTACAGGTAGTGTTTATAAACCTAATAGTTGCCTTTTCTTCGCGTTAAATTCTTCCTCGTTTATAATTCCTTTTTCTTTTAAAGCGGTCAATTTTTCTAAATCATCTAGCCCGCTATTTTTAACGGGTGAATTTACGGCATTTATTCTTTCTCCAATCAATCTTTTCGCTTCGCGAAAAAGCTCATTGTTGTTTCCGCCAAACGCTGAATGAAAATTGATTGAATTTTCATCGGTTGTTGATTGAAAAAGGCCGCTTTTGGCTTCTGAACCGCCTTTAAGCGTAAGTTGAATATATCCTGCTGTCATTCCCGCCTTTTTCAACTGAACCGCAACAATACTGCTATACGGAATTGTTTTATCGCCTCTCAACATTCCACCACCGAGCAAAAATCCTTTCGCGCCTCGCTTAATAATTACTCCCGTATCAGTGAGAATTAAAGTTCCGTTGTAGCCCTTAAATTCTTTGTTGGTGTTATCGCTCATAAGTTTAGTACTTTACTACTAATGAGTTCTGATTTTGTTGAGAAAACCCTCTCGCAGGCCGAGCGGGCACGGTGCCCTGCCGCTCTGCCCCCTCGGAACCACGGTCCGTCTGCTCCTGCGGCAGACGTCCGCTGCCTCTCGTCCCGACGCAGAGCCAAGCCGTCGGGACTCCGAGAGCTTCCTCAAAAGCAGAGCGGCAGGGCGAGCGAGGCCGAGAGGGAGCGCTACTTTCTCGCTGGGAAAGTAGATAGCGTGTTTTCGTACAAAATCAGAACTCATTGTGACTCTCATGTTATTGCCGCACGATGCCTCCTTGCTGGCCCACCGTCGGGTCGTCCGGCAGCGAGGTGGAAATGGTGCTGTTGGTCGAGACGATCTCGGCGTTCATGAACGTATCGAGCGCGCGGAGTTCCGTATCCGAGATAAGCGGCATGTACCCGCCCAGCTGGTTTATGGACGGCGTCGCTTCGATCTGGAAGACGGCCTCGATGGGATTCCCCAAGGCGCCCCGCGTCGCGGGAATGCGGTCGATGGTCCAGCTCACCTCCTGCGTGCGTTCGTTCCAGGCGGGAACGGAACTGATGTTGCTCTTCACCTGGCCGGTCCAGCGCACGCCGGACTGGAGAAAGGCGCGGATCGTCACGTTCTCCACGTCCGTCGCGTAGTTCACGATGACCCAATGCACCGTAAAGTTGGTCGGCTGGTTCACGAGCGGCGGAATGGGGCCTTTGTTCACGAAGCCGGACGCGGCGTCCCGAAAGAACACCTGCGCGTCGATCGTCGTCTGGCCCGCCACCTTAACGTTGAGGTCGAACGTGCCGATCGTCTTTTCCGCGCCGATGAAAGCCGGCACGGTGGGCGATTCGATCTGCGCCCCGAGCTTCAGCTCAAAATTCTTGTCGTTCAAGCGGCGTATGGGGTACTGCGACTTGAGGCGCACGATGAAATTCACCGAGCCGGACGCGCCCGGTTCAAGCACCGCGAGCTGGGGCGTATTGGCCGCGTTCCAGGTGAGCGTATTGGTGATCGAACTAAAGAATAACTGCGGCGCGTCTATGGTTATAAAGTCGAACATCTCGCCGACCAGTTTTGCGCGCAGTACCACGTCGCGGAGGCCGACGTCGGTATCGTTGGTAAAGCGCAGCTCATAGCGCAAAAGATCGCCGGGGCGGGCCACGAAATCGGTTACGCCGTTCACGAGCACCGTAAGCGCCAAAGGCGACGGCGAAATGGCCAGGCTCGCCGCCTTCGTGTCGATCTGGTAGGTCTTGCCGAGGAACGAGGTGGTCAGGTTCGCCTTTACCTCGAAGAACGACTTCTCCGGACCTATGATATTGCCGCGAACCGCGAACTCTCCCTCCGATCCCTTGAGCAGGGCGCCGATGCGCCAGAGCGAGTTGCCGATGTCGGGTTTGACCGTGCTCGATCTGAACGAAAAGGTAGGCGGAAAGTCCACGCGCAGTTCAAGGTTCGAGAAGTCGATATCCGACGTGTTTTTATACGTCACCAGCGTCTCGAACTCCTCGCCGCTGAACACTTTTTCGGGCGCGCGAAGATCGATCTGCACGGCCGGGTTGCCGACCGCAAGCTCAAAATCTTCATTGCGCTCGAAACGAGAGCGTCCGCCGATGCCGGCATAGCTTAGAGCCGCGCGTATCTTTTTTACGCTCTGCGGGTCCTTGAGCACGATGAGCGAGAAGGTCTCCCGGCTCATGCTCCCGATGCCGATATCGCCCGCTGTCCGCGCCTCATTGCGCTGGTCCACGGGCGCGCCCAAGAAGGAGACGCCGTCGGGAAGCGAGAGCGAGACCTTCGCGTCCTTTAGGATCTTGTCCGATTGGTTGGCGAACCCGACGTTCACCTCGAACGGCCGCCCGACCGGCACCTCTTTGGGCGCATCAACGGTGAGCGCGATATCCTTCACCGTAAAGGCCTGGTAGATGAAGTAGCCGGAAACCGCCGCGAGGACCACAAGAGCTCCCGCAGAACCCCAGAGGATCCACGTTCGCCACGTCTGGAGGCCCGGTCCCTGGTATTCAAGCCCGAGATGCCCCTTCGCCGCCTCGGGCCTCTTTCTCCAGCCGGGCGGCGTCCCTGCCGGCGCTCCGACGCGCTCTTCGGAGGTCGCGGTGCGCTTCTTAAGTTCTTCCGATTCCTCTTTTTTGTAGAGCTCCTTCTCGAGTTCCTCAAGTGCCATTATAGTATTGATATTAATTCACTTTCTCCCGACTGGAAAGCATGTGCGACGAGAGGCGCCGCGCATGCTCCGCAGTAAAACGCCATGTCAGCGGGCGAAAAGAGTTCGGGTGCTTTGCCGCACGCCCCGCACTCCGCGTGAGTGGGGTCGTAGCCGAGGACCGCAAGCACGCCCTGGTACCGCGCTG
>CAYSDW010000031.1:0-5497 GCA_964429925.1 uncultured Candidatus Saccharibacteria bacterium
TCTTTGTGGCGCTCTCCATGACGACGGGCGGAGCCGCGTGGGACAACGCCAAGAAATTCATCGAGGACGGCAACTACGGCGGTAAGGGCTCGGATGCGCACAAAGCCGCCGTCACGGGCGACACCGTGGGCGACCCCTACAAGGACACGGCGGGTCCCGCGATCAATCCGCTCATCAAGGTGATCAACATCGTCGCGCTGCTCCTCGTTCCGTTCCTGTAGAGGCCCCTGGACATATGAAAAGGTCAATCACAAAACTCCCCCACGCGGAGGTTAAGATCGAAATATCGTACACGGCCGAGGAGTTCGCGCCGTATTGGGAGCGCGCCAAGGAGCGCGCGCTTTCCGGGGTGCGCGTGAAGGGGTTCCGCCCCGGCATGGCGCCCGCGGGGATCGCGGAAGCAGGCATCGATCACGACGAGGTGCTCCGGGAGGCGACCGAGGAGGCGGTGAAGAGCGCGCTCAAGGCGGCGAGCGACGAAGAGGGGCTTAGATTTCTCGGCTCGCCGAAGGTCGAGGTCAAGGAGCATGACAAGGGCCTGGCGTTCATCATACAGGCCTCGGTTTTCCCGGAGGTGAAACTTGCCGACTATAAAAAGATCGCCCGTGCGGTGATGCGGGAAGAGCGCACGATCGCGGTGGACGACAAAGAAGTGGAGGACTCGGTCGCCTGGCTCTTAAAGTCCCGCAAGGCAGAGACGCTTACGGACGAGTTCGCAAAAAGCGTTGGCGAGTTCAAGGACGCCGCAGACCTCAAGGCGAGTATTCGCGAGGGACTCGTGACGGAGAAGACCGTGCACGAAGCCGACCGGAAACGCGCCAAGGCGGTCGAGGAGATCATAAGGGCCTCGAAACTCGACCTGCCGGAGGTGATGGTGGAGCGCGTGGCTGACGGACTCGTGAACGAGCTTAAGGCGATGCTCGAGTCGGGCGGCGCGAACTTCGACGAGTACGTGCAAAAGCACTATACCGATACGGCGGGTTTGCGCGTACATCTTCGGCCGCGCGCCGAGGCGAACGTTGCGAGCAACCTGGTGATCCACGCGATCGCAGAGAGCGAGCGCCTGGAGCCGACGCCCGAAGAAGTGGAGGAAGAAGCGGCAAAACTCGCTCCGCAGCTCAAAAAATCCTTTGACAAAGGGAAAATTCTTGAGTATAGTTACGGAAAACTCCGGACCGAAAAGGTCTATCGTTTTCTTGAGGCGCAGAAATAAATTTTTATGATCATTCCGACCGTCATCGAAAAGGGCCAGTACGGCGAACGCGCGTACGACATCTACTCGCGCCTCTTGAAGGACCGCATCGTTTTCCTGGGCGGGCCGGTTACGGACCAGGTCGCGAACGCCGTGGTGGCGCAGCTCATTCTTCTGGAGCACGAGGACGCCAAAAAGGACATTAAACTCTACATCAATAGCCCTGGCGGCTCCGTCACGGCCGGCCTCGCCGTCTACGACGCGATGCAGTACGTGAAGCCGGACGTCTCAACGGTCTGCGTCGGCCTTGCCGCATCGATGGGAGCGGTGCTTCTTGCCGCGGGCAAGAAAGGCAAGCGCTTCGCGCTCCCGAACTCCGAGGTTCTCCTCCATCAGGTGATGGGCGGCGCGGAAGGCCAGGCAGTGGAGGTGGAGATAGCCGCGAAGCACATCATCCGCATGAAGGACCGCCTGAACCAGATCCTCGCGACGCACACGGGCCAGCCGCTCGCGAAGGTCGACAGTGACACCGATCGCGACGTTTTCCTCACCGCGCCGGAAGCAAAGGAGTACGGCGTGGTGGACGAGATCATCAAAGGGAAGCGATAGAATCCTTCTCAACAGTAGTTCCAAGAAAAAGACCGCTCCCGTTGACGAGGACGGTCTTTTTCTTTATAAGAAGCACAGCTCTCATTTCACATAGGAGGTGTTCGCGTGCGACGAAGTCAGATAGAGCGTGCGCTCGTGTCGTGGACGCCGTGCATGGTCACGGGGCTCCGCATCGCGCTCGCGCCCATCGTTGCGTATCTCTTCGCGCAGGGGTTCGTCTGGACCGCAGTGGGACTCTTCGCGCTCGCTGTCTGGACGGACTGGCTGGATGGCGTGCTCGCGCGGGCGCTCCGCGCAGAGTCGGATATCGGCGCGTTCCTCGACGCGACGGGCGACAAGGCGCTCATCCTCTCGCTCCTCTTTGTCGCCGGCAGCGCGGTGCAGCCGGCCCTCACCTGGTGGGGGATGAGCTTCACACAGGCGGTCTGGGTTCTTGCCGCGATCGAGGCGGCGCTCACCGTGCTTCGTCTGCCGCGGCTTTTCTTTCCCCAGGTGAACGTGCATGCCGGAAGGATGGGAAAGTACAAGCTGGTGACGGAAGCAGCCGTGGTTCTCGAGGTCATGCTCTTCGGGAGCGCGGAGCTTCTTCCCATCGCCATCGGTCTCGGGGTTCTCTCCCTCATCGAGCACCTTGTGCATTACCGTAAGCAGTGAACTTCGCCCCGTCCGCATTCCGCGGACGGGGCAATCGTTTATAATAGAACAATGGCAAAGGCAAGTGATCCGCTTATCAAAACAATTCTTTCGCGCGGCGTCGCCGAGGTCATCGACCATGACCATCTCGACCAGGCGCTCCGTTCGGGCAAGAAACTGCGCGTGAAGTTCGGTGTTGACCCGACCGCGCCGGACCTGCACCTCGGGCATACGGTTCCCCTGCGGAAGCTCCGGCAGTTCCAGGACGCCGGGCACAAAGCGGTCCTCATTATCGGCGACTTTACCGCCGCGATCGGCGACCCTTCGGGCCGCTCCGAGACGCGGAAGCCCCTTACGGAGAAGGAGGTCAAGCAGAACATGAGGGCATACCTCGCGCAGGCGGCGAAGGCGATCGACGTTAAAAAAGCGGAGGTGCGGTGGAACAGTGAATGGCACAGGAAAGAGGGCTCGGCGGCCATGCTCGAGCTCGCGGCCGCCTCGACGATCCAGCAGGTTCTCGAGCGGGCGGATTTCAAGAAACGCCTTGACGAGCAGCAGGATATCTCGGTCCTTGAGATGCTCTACCCCTTGTTCCAGGGGTACGATTCGGTGAAGGTGCGGGCTGACGTGGAGATCGGCGGCACCGACCAGAAGTTCAACCTCCTCATGGGCCGCCGTGTGCAGCGCCACTTCGGCCTTCCGGAGCAGGACGTGATGACCCTCCCCCTCCTCGAGGGAACGGACGGCATCCGTAAGATGTCGAAGAGCTTCGGGAATGTCATTCCGCTCCGGGCGGCCCCGAACGACATGTTCGGCAAGGTCATGGCCGTGCCGGATGCGCTTATTGGAAAATACTTTGAGCTTTTAACGGATAGCGCACCCGAGCGGACGCTCCAGCCGCGCGACGCGAAACTGCTTCTTGCTCGCACGATCGTTGGCATCTACCACGGCGCAGGTGCGGGCAAGGCGGCCGAAGAGGAGTTCGTGCGCGTCTTCTCGCGCAAAGAACTCCCCCGGCAGCTGCCGGAGATACGATTGCCGGCCGCGGACATGACGGTCGTGGAGGCGGTTCTTGCGTCAGGGACTACCAAGAGCAGGAGCGAGGCGCGCCGGCTCGTGATGCAGGGCGCGGTGCGCGTAAATAACGAGGTCAAAAAGGATCCCGACGCGCGCATGCGGTTTTCGGGCGGGGAGGTGCTGAAGATCGGCAAACGCCATTTCGTAAAGGTGAAGGTGTAGGGGTTCGAGAGCGGCCGGTTGCAACCGGCCGCTTGTTTTGCTTCACTCTAGGGAGCAAATTCAAATGTCCGGAGGATGCGAATGGACGAAGACAGGTTCACGCGGGGCGAGAAGAGCGCGCGCGACAAGGCCTGCTATCTCATCGTGCAGCTGCCGTGGCTCCTGCTTCATCTGCCGCGCATGTTCTTCGCGGGCCTGGTGTGGGTGGTGCGGGGAGAAGCGGCCGCGCGCTCTGCGTGGCGGAAGATCTTCACGCCGGCGAACTTCCTGACCTCCGCGCGGTTCGTGCTATGGGGGAAGGCAATCCTGCTTTTCCTTGCCGGCGCGCCGCTCGCGGAACAGACGCTCTGGCTCTTTTTCGCCCTCGCCACCGACTTTTTCGACGGCCCGATGGCGCGGTTGAACGGCGAGGTGACCGAACTCGGCACCTATCTCGACCACGGCGGGGACTGGGGCGTGACGGCATGGGTGATCTTTCTCTCGATCTGGTACGGCACGCTCGAGCTTCCGTTCCTGCTCGCGGCGCTGGGAGCGGTTCTCCTGCTCTTTGCCGTCAATATCGCGAAGTTCCTGAAGTTCCGCGATCCTTCGGTGCCGCTCATCGAGAACGTCGGCGCGTTCGCCGCGGAAGAGCTTCAGACCGACTTCTGGGGCAGGGTCCAGTTCGTCTCGCTCGCGGTGGCGCTCTTCGGCGGACTCTTCATCGCCGTTTCCGGCGCGGAAGGGTTCCTCTTCGCCGGGTTCATGCGAGGCATCGGAGAGTCGGCGCGCACCATCACGTACGGAGCGCTGGCGCTCTCCGTGTTCCTGGGCGGCTACAACGCCGGCGACGCGCTCAACTACTCCGAACTCAAAGCAAAAAAGTTCCGGGAGAAGCTCCGGAAATTCAAAGATTCGACAAGCTCATCCTTGTCTTGAGCATCGTCGAAAGACAAAGGCGGCCCCTCGTAGGGGCCGCCTCATTCGTTTCGTAAATGGTGAGGGGGCGGGGGACCTTGCGGTCCCTCGCCCCCTGGTGAGGTGCAGCTAGCTGCGGAAGAGGGCGGCCATCTGCCCGGCGTCGGCGACCTCGGCCTCGTTGGCCGCGATCTGGCCGTGCAGGCTCTCGCTCTCCGCCCCGAGCCGCGCCATCTCGGCCTCGTTGGCCTCGATGGACTTCGCGGAGGCGTCGTTCTCGCGGGACTTCTCCTCGGCGAGCGCGCGCACGTCCTCGGCGACCGTGTTCTCGTAGCCCAGCACGCCGAGCACGACGCCCATGATGGCGCGGGCGGAGTTGGGGTTGTCCCCGACGTACCGCGCGGCGGCCTTGGCCTCCTTGAGCCCGAAGCGCTTCTTGGTCGAGGCGGTGATGTGGCCCACGACGAGGGCCACGACGGCGATGACGATGAGCAGGACGATCATCCCGAAGCTCATGGTTTCCTCCTTCACACTCTGCGGTGTGATGTTCCCCGTCTCTCGAGTTGGCGGGGAGCTTGGTTGTATCGCTCATCCAACCGGCCCCAATGGCAGGCGGACAGCATGGCGTTCTGGGGGATATATTACCCCAAATTGCCTTGAAAAGTCAAGACCCCGACGCGTCGGGGTCTTGAACTATGGAGCGGGTGATGGGAATCGAACCCACGTACCTTGATTGGCAACCAAGTGCACTACCATTGTGCTACACCCGCACTACGTTTGAACTATAGCTTTCTTATTCTGCCTTTTCAATTCTTGTGCCCTCGAGAGGAATCGAACCCCTATCACGAGCTCCGCAAGCTCGCGTCCTATCCGTTGAACGACGAGGGCGAACGAACAAAGTGTGCCTTATTGAGAGGCTTCTTTCAA
>CAYSDW010000031.1:5507-6825 GCA_964429925.1 uncultured Candidatus Saccharibacteria bacterium
AAACGAGAGGAGAGTGAAAACGCTCGTGTTTTCAATATCCTCGAGTGCCGCCCTCGCTCTGCCGAAGGCAGAGATGAGGGCAAGTGATCACGCACGAGAAGTGTGTCTTATTTCCGGAGTGTTTTCAAGCCGCGCTAAAACCCGATGATCCGTTCGAGGGAATCGGCGAACGATTCCTCGTACTCTCTTTCTTCGAGATGTTTTGCGAGCCGTTCCCGAATAGCGTCAAGCTCGTCCGTGTAGGCATGGATACGAACAAAGGGGACGACGCCGCGGCTCTTTTTCTTCAAAATGATCTCGCTCAATTCTCTCTCTTGGGCGTTGACCGCGAAGTACTCGAGCTCGGTCCAGGGGAGGAATTTTAGCGTATCGATGCGCACGCCGTGGCCCTCGATGGAGAACTTCAGGGTCGAGGGAAAGCGTTTGCCCCAGGAAAGCAGAAGAACGGCGGCGATGCCCGCGAAGATCGCGAAGAGGTAATTTTTCTGCCACAGCGCAAAAAATACAGCCGCCGCAGAAAGCACGATCACGCCCAGGTACCACAACTCGCCCTTTTCCCGATATTCGAACTCGGGGGCGTGCCAGTGAAGATCGTTTTTTTCGAGATGTTCTTCCATGCAGGTGTTGGTGTCGGTTCACTGCGGAGGCGGGAGGATGCTTGCACGCTATCGCTCGCGAACCTCTTGTCGTTTCGAATCCTCCCTTATCATAACGCACAATGAGGCGACGCGAGGCCGCCTCATTGTGCATTTGCGGAGGCGGGAGGATTCGAACCTCCGAAGGGGTTTTACCCCCTTAACTCCTTAGCACGGAGCCGCTTTAGACCACTCAGCCACGCCTCCATAAAACTATTCAAGAATACTGAAAAATCTTGTTTAAAGCAATATTTTCTGGTAGCGTTGGGAATACTGATGACGGAGAACTCTTCGCAAAAAGCGGCGCGGCCGCCGGTCGTGGTCGTGATGGGACACGTGGATCACGGCAAGACCACGCTTCTTGACACCATCCGCAAGACCAACGTCGCCGCGCGCGAGGCGGGGGGTATTACGCAGTCCATCGGCGCCTACGAGATCACGCATACGGCAAAAGGCTGGGCCGAGGGGGACCGCATCGCCTTCGTCGGCGCGGCCGGGGCGTCCCTGCTGGATTCCTCCATCGCGCCCCTGGTGCCGGCGCTCCAGTCCAACTGGCTCATGGTCCACGTGACCACGACCTTGCTCGGTTACGCGGCCTTCGGCCTGGCGTTCCTGGGCGGGCTGGTTCTGCTCCTGCGTCGGAAGCCCTCCGCGGGGGACGACCCCGGCCCCGAGGCCCTGGA
>CAYSDW010000031.1:6835-8639 GCA_964429925.1 uncultured Candidatus Saccharibacteria bacterium
CGGCCGAGGGAAAACGCATCACGTTCATCGACACGCCCGGCCACGAGGCGTTCTCCAAGATGCGCATGCGCGGGGCGCACGTTGCCGATCTCGCCATCGTCGTGGTGGCTGCGGATGACGGCGTAAAACCACAGACCAAAGAGGTGCTCCAGATCCTCAAGGAGACGAAGACGCCGTTCGTCGTGGCGGTGAACAAGATCGACAAGACGAATGCCGATATCGAACGAACCAAAAAAGACCTCGCGGCGCAGGGCGTTTTGCTCGAGGGGTACGGCGGCGATGTGAGCTGGCAGGGCATCTCGGCGAAAACCGGCGAGGGGGTTGACGAGCTTCTTGACCTCGTACTTTTGGCAACCGACCTCGAAGGGCTGACACACGATCCTTCTGCGGTCGCCAAGGGCGTTGTTGTCGAGGCGAAGCTCGATCGCCGCCGCGGCAACGAGGTTTCCGTTATCGTTCTCGACGGCACGCTTCGCGAAGGAGACGAGATCGTGGCCGGCTCGGCTGCGGGCAAGGTCAAGGTGCTCGAAAACTTTGCAGGCGCGCGCGTGAAGGAGCTTGCGCCGTCGAGCCCCGCGCTTATCCTCGGTTTCGAGAAGCTGCCCCAGGTCGGCGATGCCTTTATGGCGGGCGCGGTCGACCTTGTGGAGGTAAAAACGGACGAACGGGCGAAAGCAATTGCGCGAGTGCAGCAGTCCGCGCTTCGGATGGCCGGCGAGAAGCCGACTCTGTCGCTGATCCTCAGAGCGGACTACGTCGGTACGCTCGAGGCATTGGCGGAGCTTATCAAAAATCTGCCCGAGCACGATATCGTGCCCGACGTAGTGGCGGAAGGGGTGGGCGACGTCGGCGACAACGATGTCCAGCTTGCGATCTCGACCGGTGCCGCGATCATCGGTTTTCGCGTGAAGGTGGGAAAGGGCGCCGAGCGGTTAGCCGAAGCGAACGGCGTGCGTATCGTGACCTCGAACATCATTTATGAGCTCATAAAGACGGTGGAGGAGGCGTTGATCAAAGGAAAGGCGCCGGTCGCGGGAGGCGAACTCGAGGTGCTGGCCGTGTTCAGCAAGAAGGGCAATAAGCAGATCATCGGGGGCAGGGTGGTCCAGGGTACGATCAAGAACCGGGTCCAAGCGGAGGTGGTGCGCAAGGAGGCGGTGCTCGGCCGCGGCAAAGTGCTGAATCTTCAGGCGCAGAAGATAGATGTGAACGAAGTTGAGGAAGGGAAAGAGTGCGGGCTGTTGTTCGACTCCGGCGTTACGGTTCAGGTGGGCGATCATCTGGTGGCATGAAGCACTTTCGGCCGGAGCGCGTCGGCGGGCTCATCCAGGAGGAGCTGGGCAAGATCCTGCTTCGCCGAGTCGAGTCGCGCGGCGAACTCCTCACCATTACTTCGGTGGACGTTGATAAAAAGCTTGAGCACGCTATTGTGTATGTAAGCGTCCTTGTGCCGGGCGATGCGGGGGACGCGGAGCGGCGGGCCGAAAAGGCGGTTAAAATGCTCGAGGCGCGGCAGCCGTACCTTCAGTCGCTTTTGTACCGCACGTTGAACATCAGGCCGATGCCCACTATCGTGTTTCGGCGCGACCGCGGCCTCGAACGGGCGGCCGGGGTCGAGCGAGCGCTTTTGGGACGTTGATACGGCGCCGTAGCCAAATGGTAAGGCAAGGGTCTGCAAAACCCTTATACGTGGGTTCGATTCCCACCGGCGCCTCCAAGCCGAGGTGATGGAACGGCAGACATGGGGGACTTAAAATCCCCTGGGAGTAAAATCCCGTGTGGGTTCGAATCCCACCCTCGGCAC
>CAYSDW010000032.1:0-8362 GCA_964429925.1 uncultured Candidatus Saccharibacteria bacterium
CCCGGAGGTGCGCGCCATCATCCCGAAGGTGATGAGGGAGGTCTACGAGCTCGTCTTCCGCTACAAGGGCTCGACGACCGCCGAGCACAACGACGGTCTCATCCGCGGTTCTTTCCTCAAGCAGATGTACGGCGAAGAGGTGTATGGGCTCTTTGAAGAGGTCAAAAAGATGTTCGATCCCTTGGGCATCTTCAACCCCGGCAAGAAGGTCGGTTCCGATCTCATCGCCGCGCTTGAGCATTTAAAAAAATAGGCATGCTCGTAGACGAGGTAAAGATCAACGTCCGTGCCGGGAAGGGCGGCGCCGGGCGCGTGGCGTTCAGCAAGGTGATGATGGAGCTCGGTCCCACGGGCGGGAGCGGCGGGCGCGGCGGGAGCATCTATGCCGAGGGCGTTTCCGACCTCTCAGCGCTGAACCAGTTCCGCTTCAAGAAGGCGCTCAAAGCGGAGGACGGCGAGCAGGGCAAGGAGGCGCGGCAAGATGGCCGGGCGGGGAAAGACCTCGTTCTTAAAGTGCCCGTTGGCACCAAGCTTACCAATCTCGCAACGAAGGAAGTGCGCGAAGTGCTTCACATCGGCGAGCGCGCGCTTCTGGCCAAGGGCGGTAACGGCGGCAGGGGGAATTTTCTCTTCCGCTCCTCGCGCAACACCTCGCCCAAGCGTGCCCAACCGGGCCTTCCGGGGGAAGAGTCCGACTATTTTCTCGAGCTCCAGCTTATCGCGGACGCGGGACTCATCGGATTCCCGAACGCGGGCAAGTCGAGCTTGTTGAACGCCTTGACGAGGGCGCAGGCAAAGGTGGCGAACTACAAGTTCACCACGCTCGAGCCGAACCTCGGCACGTATTACGAACTCATCCTTGCGGACATCCCCGGCCTCATCGAGGGCGCCTCGCGCGGAAAGGGGCTCGGCATCAAGTTCTTGCGGCATGTCGAACGCGCGCCGGTGCTCTTTCATCTCGTTTCTGCCGAGTCGCGCGACCCGGAAGGCGACTACAAGGCCATTCGGAAGGAACTTGGCGAGTACAACGCAAAACTGCTCGAGCGGGAGGAGTATGTTTTCTTAAGCAAATGCGACCTTCTTCCCAAGAAAGAACTCGAGGAGAAACTCGAGATCCTCTCGCATCTCAATCCGCACTCTGCGGCGGTCTCGGTCGAGCTTCCGGAAACGCTCGGGGCGGTGAAGCGCATCCTGGAGAAGCTCATCCGCCGCAAGAAGGGAGAAATTGCATAATTGCGCGTTTCGAGCGTAGAATGGCGACAATGGCCAAGACCTTCCAGGGGAGGCGCATTAAAAACCTCTTCAACCCGAACGCGGAGGAGCCCTTCGCGCTTTCGCGTTCCAAGCTCGATGACTTTTTCCGCTGCGAGCGGTGCTTTTACATGGACCGCCGGCTCGGCGTGGAGAAGCCCTCAATGCCCGGCTTTACGCTGAACATAGCGGTGGACGCGCTCCTCAAAAAAGAGTTCGACATTCACCGCGCGAAGGGCGAGGCGCACCCGCTTATGAAAACCTACGGCATTGACGCGGTGCCGTATCGGGACGAGCGCCTCGAGGAATGGCGCAGCAACTTCAAGGGCATCAGGGCATTCCACGAGCCGACGAACCTTTTGATCAGCGGCGCGATCGACGACGTTTGGGTGGACCCACGGGGAAAGCTGATGATCGTGGACTATAAGGCCACGAGCACCATGGCCGAGGTGACGCTCGAAGGGGAGTACAAGGAGGGGTACAAGCGCCAGATGGAGATCTATCAGTGGCTCTTCCGGCAGAACGGCTTCACGGTTTCGGATACGGGTTACTTCGTTTACGCGAACGGCAAGAAGGACCGCGCGGCGTTCGACGCCCGCCTGGAGTTCGACGTCCAGATCATTCCCTACAAGGGCAGCGATGTCTGGGTGGAAGACGCGGTCGTGCGCGCCAAAGACGTGCTCATGAGCGACAAGCTGCCGGAGGCGTCGCCGACCTGCGAGCACTGCGCCTACCGCGGCGCCGCGCGAGCGGTCGAAAATGACCATTAGCATGCCGAACGCATTTGAATCATTGGGACTTTCGCCGTCGGTCCTCGCGCGCATCGCGCGCCTCGACTTCAAGCAGCCCACGCCCATCCAGCTTCAGTCCATCCCGCACGTGCTCGAAGGAAAGGACCTCATCGGCATCGCGCAGACCGGCACCGGAAAAACCGGCGCTTTCATGCTGCCCATCCTCACCAAGCTCCGCGGAGGGAGCGGCATTCGCGTGCTCGTGCTCGCGCCCACCCGCGAACTCGCGCTCCAGATCCATGAGATGACAAAGAAGCTCGCCGAGCCGCACATTCGCATCATCACGCTTATCGGCGGCGCGGCAATGCGCCCGCAGGAGGATGCGCTTCGCCGCAGACCGGACATCGTCATCGCGACCCCCGGCCGCCTCATCGACCATCTGAACCGCAAGACGATCCGGCTTGAGACGCTGCGCGTCCTCGTGCTCGACGAGGCGGACCGCATGCTCGACATGGGCTTTCTCCCGCAGGTCACCCGCATCCTGGACCACGTGCCGAAGGAGCGGCAGACCATGCTCTTCTCCGCCACGATGCCGGAGGACATCGTGAACCTCTCGACCCGTTACATGCAGAATCCCGTCCAGGTGGCGGTGGCGAGGAGCGGCGAGACCGCGACGCGGGTCACGCAAGAAGTGTTCGAGGTCGCCCGCGAGCGCAAGCTGGACCTTCTCCTTCACGTCCTGAAGCAGAACGAAGGCAAGACGGCGCTCGTTTTCGTGCGCACGAAGCACGGCGCAGACAAGGTGGCGCGCATTCTCTTCCGCGAGGGCGTGAGCGTGACCGCCATCCATTCGAATAGATCGCTCAATCAGCGTCTCAAGGCGCTCGAGGGTTTTAGACGCGGTGTCTACCGCGTGCTTATCGCCACCGATGTCGCATCGCGCGGCATAGATGTGGCAAACATCAACTTGGTGGTGAACTTCGACATGCCGCACGTCGCGGAGGATTACGTGCATCGCATCGGGCGCACCGCGCGCGTCGCAGCCACGGGACACGCCATGAGCTTTGTTTCCGCCGATGAGCGTCCCCAGCTTCGCGCCATCGAGCGGCTTATCCAAAAGGAGATCGTGCGCGGCGTCCTGCCCGAGCACATCCCCGCGCTGCCGCAGCCCGCGGCGCATCCTTCCCGTCCCGCAGTACGCCGTTTCGGAGACCGCAGGTTCGGCGGCAGGGGAGGAAGGAGGGGCTGGGGCCGTTGACTTTTTATGGATGTCGTGCTAGAGTAGGGTAACTTGTAGAAAGAAAAGGGCAAGGGCTCGGACTTCCGACCCGTCGACTCTATTCCTGGCAAGCGTGGTACCTTAACACGCTCAAAAGGAAAAGGCGGCGAGCCGGAGCCGGGCTCTTTGCATTTTCGCAACGGAACTGACCCTAAAGGAGGGGACGGCAATGTTTGCACGGCGTTTCGGAAGTTTGCGCCCTGTGGGGCGCGACCTGCTGCTCGCATTCGCGTTCACCATGCTCGCGCTTCTCGCGGGGCACATGCTGGCGTACGGTCTCTCCGGGACATTCTTCTACCGCTGGCTCTTCCCGCACCCGTTCCTCGGCCGCGGCTTCGATCTGCCGAAGTGGCTCGAGTGGTTCTACGACCGCGAGATAGGCGCGAATGTGGCGATCATCAACTTCGTCTACGCGCGCGTCCTCGAGCTGTGGAACGACATGTACGGCTTCTCGAAAGTGTTCGTCATGGCGCCCCTGCTCGAAGAGCTCGAGTGGCGCGGCCCGCTGTTCCTCACGCGCCGGCATGCGCATCGCGGCTGGTGGATGACGGCGGCGGTGGTTGGTGCCGCTCTCTTCACGCTGGCCCACAACTCGGGTCTCGGCACGCTCATTCCCGTCTTCGCGGTGGCGCTTGGTTCTTCCTGGCTCATCGCCAAGACCGGCCGCTTCTGGCCGTCGCTCGTGCTCCACGCGGTCTACAACATGCAGGTCACGTTCTGGGGCATCGCGGCGTCGCTCGGTTCCTGGTAAGCCCGCCCCTCACCTTTGTCGCAAAGGTGAGGGGTTTCCATTTATAATCTAACGTAATGATCTCGATCGACGATTTTAAGAAAGCGGAACTCAAGATCGCCAAGATCCTCTCGGCGGAGCGCGTGGAGGGTTCGGAGAAGCTCATCAAGCTTCGCGTTTCACTGGGCGATGAGGAGCGCCAACTCGTGGCAGGCATCGGCAAGGCGTACGAGCCAGCATCACTCGTAGGGAGGGAGATCGTGGTCGTCGCAAATCTCGAACCGCGTCTTTTGATGGGGGAGGAGAGCCAAGGCATGCTGCTCGCCGCATCCGGTGCGGACGGCGCGCCGGTGCTTCTCGTGCCCGAGCGCGAGATCGAGCCGGGCGCGGGTATCCGGTAAACAGAACATCGTGCTGTTCACGACACATTCGGTGGTGGGCGCGGCCGTGGGCGCGGCAACCGGCGATCCCTATCTGGGTTTTGCGGCCGGCGTTCTTAGCCATCACGTGCTCGACGCCATTCCGCATTTTGACCAAGGGACGTTCTACCTTGAGCGGTCCGGGCCGCAGTATCTCGGCATGACGCAGGTCTCCAACCATCGCGGCGGTTTTTCGCGCCGCGACTGGGTTATGCTTTTTATCGACTGGGGCATCGCGGCGGCCGTCTTCGGCATGGTGTTCTGGGCGACGCCAGTTTCGCGCTGGGAGCTTATCGTTCTCGGCGCGTTCGGCGGTCTTCTGCCTGACATCGTTGATTCCTCGCCGCTCTGGTCAAAAAAGCTTCGCGCGCATTCTGGTTTTGTTCGCGCCTATCATGAGTTTCACTCGTTCTTCCACTGGACCGTGGCGCGGAAGGAGCTCTGGCTCGGCGTCGCGACGCAGGCCGTCCTTCTCGCCGCTTCGCTCGCGTATCTCCTCGGCTATTTGACGGAAAGTTAAAAATATTGTAGTATTTACGGCAGCAAATTGACCAGAGGAGGACGGGATGCCTCTGACCGTCGTGCTCTGCGGCATGACCTTTGTGGTCTTCACGCCGGGCGCCGCACTGGCGCTCCAGAACCAGCTCGCCAAGCGCGGGCAGAAGCCCCGCCAACAACGGGGCAGGGAGGAGAAGCGATGAGCGACCGCACGAAGGGTGCACTGGCAGCGGTGGGCATCTCCCTGCTCTTCGCTGCGTTCTTTACGTGGGCTGCGATGCTCCCGCCGGATCAGCCGCCCACCGAGGTAAGGCAGTGCGAGCACGTCATGTGCCTGGGCGAGACGCTTCGGTAAGCGCTCACCAGGCCCTCGTACCGACCTGCATCGACGAGGACTCGTAGCACTCGCCCCGCGCAAGCGGGAGAAAGGGGAAGCAGCCATGATGGACGATCTGCGAGATGTCAACTGGGGTAAGGTGTTCTTCCTCGCGCTCCTCGGTTTCATGCTGCTCATGATGGTCACGATCGGCGTGGCCTCGGCAGCCAGCGTCTGGGACTCGCGCGACCCGGAGATCCAGCGCGCGCAGGGAGCCGTGGAGGGCACGAACGTCTACACCGTCGCCTGGATGATGCGGTTCACGGTGAAGGCGGAGGCGATGTACGGCAAGGAGCGCGGCACCAAGGCCGCCGGCCTGCTCGGCGACCTCAAGGCGAAGTCCGCCGCGTTCGAGACATACGCTCTGAAGCTCAATGGCGATGCCGAGGTCGGTACGACGATGCGGCCCGGCCACCCGAAGCTGAAGCGCCTCCAGGAGCTGAACGACGCGGCGAACGTCCCGATGTTCGAGCTCATGCGCCTCATGGCGCAGTCCGGGAAGTAGCAGTTTGCGGGCAGCCCTCTCGGGCTGCCCGTTCCATTTTTCCGAACCGACAGTATAATGACTTTATGAAATCTTTTGTAAAAGTGGTGGGCATCGTTCTTTTGAGCATCATGGTGCTCACCTCGCTCTCGTTCTTCTAGAACGAGCAACGGGGTTGACCAAACCGAGGGGAGGACGCTACCATCGGGTCAGCACCGTATTTTTGTTTCAAGGAGGACGGCTCAATGCGGAAGATGCTCGCGGCGGCAATGCTCGCGCTCTTTGCGCTCGGTTTGCCAGGGTTTGGCGGCCACATCAGCGCCGAGCCGAACGCGCCCACGAAGGCGCCTGCTCCGAACCCCGAGTTCCCGCAGAACTACCAGCTGTGGATGCAGGTCTGGCTCATCGCCGAGTGCAGGAGCGAGAGCGGCAAGGCGTTCACCTACGCCGTCTACGGTTCCGTGCCGACCAAGGCGGTGGTCTCGCTCTCTCGCAAGGACGAGAAGTGGGGCTCGTTCGTCTACTGGCAGGAAGCCAAGGCGACGTACTTCCTGAAGAAGGGCGCCGAGATCCGCACCGTGAAGCAGGTGGACGAGTTCACGAAAGAGGTGGTCCAGGTCGCCGGTCCGACCGCTCCGTCCTGGCTCACGACCACCAGTGGGCTTCCCAAGGAGTGCGCGCTGAAGCAGATGCGCAAGAAGGGCACCCTGGCCGCGCTCGACCGCTTCGCTCTCATCGCGCCGTAGATCGGAATCGCACATTTCGCCCCTCGCCTTTCCTGAAAGGCGAGGGGTTTCCATTTGCGGCTTCTTGTCCTTAAACCATTTTTGCGCTACGCTGTGTCAGCACAACAAATAAAGGAGATATTTTAAGGATATGAAAGGACTTTTTCGGATGCCCGCCGACTTCGCCGACCGCAGCGGAAAACTGCATGAGGCATTTCTTTTGGGAGAAGTGCGCCACGAAGATCAGGGCTACTCGAAGGCGCTTCGGGATATGGGCGCACGGGAAGACGGCTACCTGCCGTTTCGGAAGGCCCTTGAGCTTGCCAAGCAGTTCCAGCCGCTCGATCCGGAGACCAAGAAGCCGCAGGACCCCGCCAATCCGTGGAAGGCGTTTCCGAACGCGCTTCGCATAGCCATCGCGGACGCGCTCGGTCTCACCGAAACGAAGGACTTGGACCGGCTCCATTACTACACGACCGTGGGGAGTCCGTTCGACGCGTTCCACGGCGTGGACTGTGTGATCGAGCTCGAGGGCCGGACGCCAAAGGAAGAGGCCCGTCTGGCGACGTTCGACGTTACCGCCAACCCCGATCCGGAGGCGAAAGAGAACGCCAAGGCGAACGTCATCGTGCGCGGACTGCACGACGAGAACTCGCCGGAATTCCTGAAGGATGTGGATGAGATCGCGGCGCAAGCCGCGCCGTTCATCGGAGGCCCACGCCGCGCCGCATGATTCAGACCCTGTTCCGTCCCGGAACAGGGTCTTGCCTTTTCCAAAAACCAAAAGCCCCGCCATCGGCGGGGCTTTTGCGGCACAAGGCCTTACATCATCATCGCCTTCTTCGTGTTCCAGGCCGCCCAAAGGGCCCAGACGCCCACGACAAGGTGAAGGATGTTGTCGGATGCCTCGAGGTGCGCGCCGTAGAGGTCGGCTCCCACAAAGAAGCCCCAAAACGCGACGAGTACGCCGAGCACGCCCACGAGGTAGACCAACCACTTCTGCATGTCCTCGCCAAGGAGATAGGCGGCCGCAATGGCTACAACGCCGAGAACGAGGTGCGCCCAGTTCTCCGCGCCGTCCAGCCAAAAGAAGTCGCCGCCTACGCCGCCTTCGCCGAGGAACGTCCAACCGGCGATGGCAAGAAGCACGAGGATCGAGCCGCCCCAGAGGAGAAATTGCTTAGAATTCATAATAAAGAGAAGGTTCTACTCGACCTTTTACCTAATAAGTATACCGCCCGGAAAGGGCGGCCGCGAAAAGGGTTATTCACACGGGAAAATGGCAGCGCCCCGACGTACGTCGGGGCGCGGATGGCCTATTCGGGGTCGATCATGAGCTCGTTCCGGTCGTCCCGGGTCGCGTTGGGCAGGTCGAGGAAGAGGACCAGGCCCTTGAGGGGCTTGCCCGTCTTCACGAGGCGCTTCTCGACCGCGCCGATCGTGGTTCCGCCGCCCTTCCCGAAGTGCACGACCACCGCCAGATAGTCCGATATCTCGGGGAGCGTGTCGTTCACCGCCGAAACGAAGAGCGCGGCGAATGCGTGGAAGTCATCCTGCGACGGCTGGCGCTCGAGGAGCACGATGAGGTTCGAGAGCGCCTGCTTCACCGCGTCGTTCACGAGCCGATGGATCGCCTCGTGGTTTGCCGGATCCTTGCGGACCTCGTCGAGGGCGGCCTTGACGATGGGCGGCAGTGCTTCCTCCCGCCAGCGGCGGAATTCGGGCGTTTCACGCACGTCCGCATCCATCGCTTCCTCCTCGGAACTTGAATTTACTGCCTCGATTCTACGCCGCGATTCTTTTTGCCGCAAGAAGGGCGTGCCCCGTATATCAACCTCCAGTTGCAAGTGCCCGTTTCGCCCTTTCGTG
>CAYSDW010000033.1:0-8254 GCA_964429925.1 uncultured Candidatus Saccharibacteria bacterium
TTACCGCGGCCGCCGCGGAGTCCCACCTCCGAGTGTTCCTGGGGTTCATGACCGACGCCCGGAATATAAGCGGTCACTTCCATGCCGTTCGTGAGCCGCACGCGCGCCACCTTGCGCAGCGCGGAGTTCGGCTTTTTGGGGGTCGTGGTGAACACCTTCAGGCAAACACCCCGCTTGAAGGGCGACGGCGAAAAGACCGGGCTGTTTTCGAGCGTATTAAAATAACGCGCCAATGCCGGCGATTTCGATTTCTTAACGGCTGACCTTCTGCCTTGAGCGAGCAGCTGATTGATAGTTGGCACGGCAGAAACTATACCAAACCGAATCGCGCCGCGTCAACTCAGAAGAAAATCCCCGCTCCGCTCATGAACAGGAAAAGCGCCCTGATGACGGGGGTGATGAGACCGAAACCGAAAAAGATGAAGAGGAGCAGAAGAAAGAGGCCGTACCGCTCGAGAACGTATCTGAATTCTTCGGCGCCGCGAGGAAACAAAGAGAAGAGCACTTTCGAACCGTCAAGCGGCGGAATGGGCACAAGATTGAATATGCCAAGAAGGATATTGATGAAAATGATCTGGGAAATGAAGAAACCGAAGGACATGAGAGGCGTCGCGAGCGCCTCGAACGCGCGGTCGGGCATGAATGTTGCCCCCGCGATGGCGATCCGTTCGAGCGCGGAGAGGGGCATGAGCAGAAGAACCGCGGAAAAAACCGCGGCAAGGAGCAGATTGGATAACGGACCCGCGCCGGCGACGAGACGTTCGCCGATCCTGGGATTTCGCAGATTGAGCGGATTATAGGGAACGGGTTTCGCCCAACCGAAGATGAACGCCCCGCCGGTCAAGAAAAAGAGCGAAACGGGCAAGAGGAAGGAACCGAAGAAATCGAGGTGTTTCAGGGGATTAAGCGTCAACCGTCCCGACAGTTTTGCGGTCGGGTCTCCCAGCCGATACGCCGCAAGGCCGTGAGAGACCTCGTGTATCACGACCGAGAAAAGCAGTATGACGATACGGGAGATCGGTATGAGGGCGCTTTCCATGTTGACTATTGGTTGCTGTTTCTCTATTCTCTACACAATGCGACAATGCGCGCTATGCGAAAAAGGATCGGTGGTCCGCTCGAAGCGAAAACTTCTCCGCGGTCATTATAACGTGGTCAACATGATGCGGAAATACCCGAATCTGCAAAAGACCCGCCTCGTATCGGGGCGACGCGTTTTGGCGTGCACCAAGTGCATCAAGACGATAGCCAAGAAGGCGGTCATGTAGGGTACAATCGGTGGAGTGGGCTGTAGGGCCGACGCCCGAACCAAGGCGTCGGAGGTCGGCCTCCCGACCGCGAAGCGCGTCGGGACATAATGGAGATGTCTCCGCCGACCATACTCGGGCCGTAGTGTAACGGTTAACATGCACCCTTGGGGTGGGTGTGACAGAGGGTTCGACTCCCTCCGGCCCGACACTAAGAAGAATTTTTGGCGTTCCCAGGCTGTTTCTTCGGCACCGTCACCGTGAAAACGGAGCCCTTCCCTTCCTCTGATTCGAACCGGATGGTTCCCCCTGCAGTAGCGAGCAGGGATTTTACGATATAGAGGCCTAAGCCCGTGCCGGTCGTATCGGTCGTGCGCACGTTGTCGGCGCGGAAGAACTTCTCATACATGCGCCCCTGCTGTTCCTTCGGGATGCCGATGCCGGTATCGGAAACGGTGACCATGAGCGTTTCGTTCTCCACCTTCATCTCGAGCGACACCTTCCCGCCCTGGGGCGTATACTTCACCGCGTTCGAAAGAAGGTTCTGCAGGATGATGCGCGCGAGGCGGGGATCGAGGGAGAAGCGCAGGGGGGTCTCGATCCCCGGGCACGAGATCGAAAGCTTTTTCGCCCGTATCTCCTGGTCCAGATCGCGAAGCACGTCCTTCCCAACATCGCAGAGATCGATTTCCTGCGCCTCGAGCGCGAATGTGCCGAGCTCGATGCGCGAAACGGAAAGGAGCGCGTCCACGAGCTCCCCCATGCGCTTGGAGCCGTGATAGATCTCGGCAAGATAGTCCTTCTGCTTCGCCGTAAGCGCGCCCAGGTCCCCGCTCATAAGCATTTCGTTGTACCAGTTCATTGTGGAGAGCGGCGTCCGGAGCTGATGCGAGGCAAGCGAAACGAACTCGGTCTTCGCGCGGTCGATCGCCTTCTCTTTGGTAATGTCGCGCTCGACGCCCACGAAGAATTTCACGGCGCCCTTCTCATCAAGGATCGGCGTGATCAAGAGATCAGCGAAGTACTCCGGGCCGCCCTTCCTTCTGTTCATGATCTCGGCATGGAACATTTGTTTGTCTTCCTTTACCGTCTTCCATAACTTTTTATAGAACTCCGTACTCATCTGTTTTCCCCAGAGCGACGGCCGTTTGCCGAGCATCTCCGCGCGCGAATAGCCGGTGATCGATTCTGCCGCCTTGTTCGCGTAGAGGATCGTGCCGTCGGGATCGGTCAAGATCACGTGCTCGGCCGCCGCCTCGACCGCTTCCTGGAACTTTTTCGTATTTTCGGCTTCCGCCTCGACATCTTTGAGCGCGTTCACAAGGGCGCGCTTCCCGGCGTCGAGCGTTTCGTTCTGTCTCTTGATCGTGACGACCTTCTCGGCCAGCTCCCGTATGCGCGTCTTCCGCTCCTCAAAAGAACTTTTAAGACGCACCGCCATCGCATTGAACGCCGCGGCAAGCTCGCTGAACTCGTCGGCCCGTTTCAGCTTGATCGTGTAGTCAAGGTTCCCGTTCGCGATGACAATGACGCCCCTTCGAAGTTCTTCGAACTCCCTCACAAAAACGATCTGGTACCAGAGGAGCAGAGAGAACATGAGGACTGCAAGAATAGCCGCGTTCGCCACGGCAAGGAGACCTATCCGCTGGAGCGCGAGCCGCGCTTCTTCTTCCACGTCGTCGGAAAGCAGGCGCGCCTCGAACATGAGCGTTTGGGAAAGCGTGAGCAATTGGGAGGCAAGGCGAAGCTCCGCCTCCTCGGAAAGTTCCGCTTCGGCCGTCCCCTCTCCGCTGCGTTGCCGGTAGTTCTCCACGATGCGCGGCAGAAGCTCTTCGACGCTGTCCAGGGTCCGCAGCGCCTGCTCAACATGTGAACGTTCGGCGAGCGTGTCGAACTGGCCTTGCTGGAGCAGGTCGCGGACGGATGCGACCCGCATGTTCCATTGGTCGACCACACGGCTGTCGCGGTTGATGAGGTATCCGCCGGCGAGCGCATACAGATCAAAAACGCCGTGCACGGCGTTCTGCGCGCGGATGCTTTTCGCTTGCGCGTCCACGAGCTCCCCATTCGACGCGTACTGACCGATGCCCGTCAGGGCGAAAAGCAGGATGACAATGGCTGAAACAGCTCGGAGCCGCTTTTTGATGGTCATAGCCGCAGAGTGGGCGAACCGCGACCCGTGAGGTCAGCGGCGCTTACAGTTGTCAGTGTAGCAGATTCGCCGAGCTTCAGCGGATGATGGTGACGGCTTCCGGCTTTACGGCCCGGAGCGCATCGCTTGAGAAAAGCTCGGGATAGGCGGGAAATTCCGCGCCGGTCCGCGCCGCGGAACAGCACGAAACGGTGAGACCCTTTTTGCGGAGCCAGCGTCCCTGGTCGGAGAATACCGAGAACAGCGACTGGTCCAGCGACAGCTCGAACCCGAACTGATGCCATGTCGCCCGGAAAATGGCGGCGGCATCCGGCGGCAGATGCCGGATGGCGATCTCCCGGGCAAGCTCCGGATTCTCCTTGATGAACCCTTCCGCGCGGCGCAGGGCGCGCAAGAGTTTTTCGATCGCGGTGATGCGCTCTTCCGCGAAGCGGCGCATTGTCGAGAGCAGGAACACCTCGCGGTACGCCTCGGCGCCGCCGAGCTCTATGGCGCGCGGCCCCAGAAGTTCTTTTGCGGCCGTGATATGCGGTTCCCAGGTCACGATGGCGTCCACGTTCCCGCGCTCAAGCGCCCGCGGCATTTCTGTGGGAGCGATGTCGAGAAGTTTCGTTTCCGATGCGGCAAGAGCATTCGTTGAAAGCACAAGGTCCAGGAAGTACTCCCCTCCCGTGCCCATGCTCACCCCGATGCGTTTGCCGCGGAGATCGCCGACGCGCGCGATGCCCCGCGCCGCATCCGCAACCATTTTGATCGAATCCGAGGCGGTCGCATATGCGGCAAGAAGCGCGAAATCGTCGCGGCGGAACGCTTCCGCCGCGAACGGCGTCGGCGCATGCGCGGCGATATCGATGGCATCCCCTGCAAGCATCGCGCGGAACGCCGCGCCGCCGCTCTCGTACTCCCGGAGCGCCGCGCGAAGACCCTCGATCTCGAAATAGCCGTTCTCTTCCGCGACCCAAAAGGGCGTTCCGTAGAGGGTCCTTGCCGGCATGCCGACCGAGATCGCCTCGAACTCATGGGAAACGCCGCGCCAGCCGTATGACCACACTGCAAGGCCGATCGCGACCGCAAGGATGAGAGAAAAAGCCAGGGACCTCATGTTCGGCATGCGCTCCGCCTTATTCGGCGTTGCCGCCAACGTCTCCATCCCCGACCGTGACGACGCCGTCCTCGAACATGACGGGGACGTCTCGCTGGCAATGGGGACAGCGCATCAGGAACGACCACGAATTCGAACGGTTCCCGAGCTTAAAGTCGCGGAAGATGACGCCTCGGCAGAACGGGCAGTTGGCGGTGATCGCGCCGTCCTTCCTATTTACGTAGCGTTGATTATTGCCGGAGGGCATCAGAGGGAACAAAAAAGACCTGCACCGACTCTTTGGGGAAAGGTATCGCGTGTAGGCCGTAGAGCTACCGCTGAATTCCGAGCACATCCGCCTTAACTATAGCATATCCGCTTTTTGCGGTTTGACTTCGTGTGGATAACTTGTCATAACGCAGCTCACCCGCCCATCCGCTTCTTAAGTTCTTTATTCTCCTCCTTGAGTTCGACCATCTTGAGCTCTCTGCCGACCAAGAGCTTATTTGTCTCCTCGAGGTCCCTGGTGCGGCGCAGCAGCTCTTCCTCCGTCTTCTTGCGGCCGCTCACGTCCTCGCTCACGCCGTCCGCGTAGCGAACTCCTCCCGCTTTGTACGGCAAGCCGGAGCGCATATGGACCCACGCCCAATCGCCGCCTTTCCCTTGTGCGCGATGCTCAAGGTCGAGCGGAATGTCGTTCTCGAAGAGCTCCGTAAAGGCGCGGTTGAGCGCCTCGATATCGTCGGGGTGGACGAGGTTCCGCCAGAACTGCGGGTCGGCATACACCGCGTCCGGTCCCATGCCGATAAGGCGCTCAACGTTCGGCGTGATGAACCGCACGCGGGTATCCTCGTCGATCGTCCATATCACGTTAGGAACGCGCTCGACGAGCGACCGGTACTTCTCCTCGCTCCGGCGAAGCTCCCCGGTCATCCGCTCCGCGAGCGCCCATGCCCGAGAACGGGAGGTGAGATTGGCGTACAAAATCCCAAATATGAGGATGCTGAAAAGAATGCCGCCGAAAAGAATGATGGCGGGCGTGGCGCGCTCTAGAAGCGTAATCGCAAGCTTGGGCGAGTCGGCGAAGTGAAGCATCCACGTCCGGTCGCCGATAGTGATCTCCCGCGACTCCGCCAATCCCGCCGCTGCCGTCGCGAGGGCACGCACCTTATCGGGCTTGCTGTCATAGAGCAGGGTCGCGGCGGAGGGCGTCCGTCCCTCGAATATCTCGAGATCGACGTCCCCGCTCTTGACCGATTCCGGCAAGGGCCCCTCCATAATGACTTTCTGGAACAGTTCTTGGGTCCGGAGCGCCACCATAACGAACCCGATATGTTCTCCCCCCGAACTGCTGCCGCGATACGCCGGCAAAAAGGCGAGAAATCCGGGAACACCGACAACCAGTTGAAGCTGGGGGGTGAGCGCCGGCGCATCCCCCGCAAGCGCCTGCTCCATCGTCGTCCGCCGCGTCTCCTCGGAAGCGGCATCGAAGCCGAACGCCAATGTGCCCCGCTCGAGCGGCTCGACGTACTTGATAACGACGTATTCGCTCCGGTTCCCGGCGGGAAAGACGGCGAACTTCGGGAATCCTTCCGGACGCAGTGTTCGGTCCGCACGCACGCCCTCCACGAACGAAGCCAGACGTTCCGCCGGCACGCGCTCAAGGAACGTATACGACGAAACGCCGGGAAAGCGTTCCAGAAGCTTGCCGTTCTGCACATAGTCCCGCCAGTCCGCTCCGCGCACCGGAACGCCCTGTTCGAACACGCCCCGCGCGCCGTAGAGCGAACCGAGACGCGCGTTCATGCGGTCCTCGATGGTCCCCGTTGTTTCGCGCACCGCAAAATCGAACTCCTGCTCTACCTTGCCTGCGATGCCCCGCTCTGTAGAGCGCCACGCCGCGAACGTACTCGCGAGGGAAACGGCCGCTACGATGAACAAGAACGCCGTCCGGCGCCAGCCGAGCCGCCACTCTAAAATTCCTAATATCTTTGCCATGGGGTCTCGCGATGCGCCGTTCCCGCGCGCTACTCCAACATCCGTTTTTTGAACTCCTCGACCATCGGCACGGCAACCGGCTCCGTGCCGTAGTGTTGCGCGAGACCATACGCCGTCCAGTCGGCGGCAAGGAGGGATGCGAAGATCTTGTGGAACCGGTTCCGGCCGGCGAGTTCGAGCACGGTTACGGGCAGCTTCCTTGCTTCGTACATCTCCTTCAAGATACGGAACCGCTTTTGGACCCGCGGATGATCCTCGTCGTCGGTCATAAAGAGGAACGAGAAGTTCTTCGAGAGCGCCTCGGTGCTGGGAACGGCGTCGAAGCCCGTCATTTCATTATGATTCGCCTCGGGGATGACGTTCATGAAGGCGGGGATCTTCCCCGTCTCGTTGAATTTTATCTTCCAGTTGTAGGCCACCGCCTCGTTGCGGTTCGAGGCGTAGATGACCGGCACGCGTCCCTTGAGCGTATCCGCGAGCGTTCTTCCGGCCGTTTCAAGATCGTCTGCGCGCAAAAGTTTTGGCAGCGTCTCAAGCTCTTTCTGTCCCCCGCTCTCTCCCATAACCGCGAGGAGCGCCTTGGTCATGAACCCCAGCGCCACGCGCGGCACAAGACCGGCATCGGGCACCACCACATACGGTACGCCCTCTGCTGGTTCGCGCTCGAGAAGTTTGCCGCCCAAGGAGATCGCCGCGCGCGCAAGACCCTTGGCGCGCGCCGCCTCGAACGCGTCAAGCGTCTCCTCGGTGTTGCCGGAGTACGAGATCGCCACGAGGAGAAAGTCCTTGAGCTCCTCGTCCGGGATCGGCGGCAGGCCGTAGTCGCGGTGTACGCGAATGCCGAGCGACGGCTTCCAGGCATTCACGATGCCCGACGCAAGATGCGAGCCGCCCATGCCAGCTACGATGACGCGCTTGCTCCTGCGCAAATTCTCCTCATGCTCGATGCGCGGTTCGTACGCGAACTGCTCGGGGAACTTTTTGAGCGCGTCCTCCATCCTTTTATTGAATTATACCACAGCTTCTGATACGCTCACGTGAGCAATTTCATTCCGTTTTCTTGCGGTACGAGGAGGCACACGATGAGTCGCCGTGGCACAATGGCTGTTGTGCTGTGCGTCATGCTCGCTCTCGCGGTCGCGCCCCAGGCTTCTTTCGCGCAGACACCCTCGCCCAGCAAGCAACTCGACGATACGTTCGCCCGCGTTCTCGCGGTCGTGCGCGATGCGTCGCTCGACGCCGGGACCAAAGAGGCGCGCGTGAAGGAACTTCTTGCCTCGCGCCTCGACTACGGGAAAAGCGCCGCGATGGCGCTGGGGGTCCACGCGAGAGCCAACCGGGCCCGCATGCACGAGTTCGTTCCCCTCTTCCGGAAGCTCCTCGAGAAGGCGTATGTGACGCGGATCGTCGGAGCGGCGGGAGAGGCGCGCCTCTCCGTCATCGACGAACGCATCGACGGCGACTACGCGACGGTCAATGCCGCGATCGCGTTCAAGCAGAACGATGTCCGTGCCGCGTTCCGGCTCCACAAGACGGAACAGGGCTGGATGGTGTACGACATAATCGTGGAGGGCATCAGCCTGCTCTCCAACTACCGCTCTCAATTTCATTCGATCATCTCGAAGGAGTCGTTCGACGAACTCCTCAGGCGGTTGAGGGAGAAAACTGGCCAGTAAGCACGCACGCCCGCCGAAACTGATTCGGCGGGCGTCCCTTGTGTCCCTTGCGTTTTTTTCTTGGGTATGGTACAAACAATCCGACTGTAGAGTATTCCTC
>CAYSDW010000034.1:0-5031 GCA_964429925.1 uncultured Candidatus Saccharibacteria bacterium
TGAGCGGTGCCGTCGGAACGCAGACGGAAACTATTGTTGTGCTGGAACTTTCCGAGAGAAAGGTTGGCTTTCTGAACTACATCGCAAAAGAAAGCGTCATCGGGTTCGGTTTGGGCATTATATCGGGAGCACTTTTGGGGGGATTTGCAGCGTACTGGCTCCGGTCCTCGGCGATCGGCCTTACGGTGGGATTAACCATGCTCATCAACCTCACGCTGGCGCCCGTTCTGGCCGTGCTTATCCCGAACATTCTCTATAAGCGGCATGCGGACCCCGCATTGGGGGCCGGTCCGGTCGCAACGATCATCCAGGATCTGATCAGTTTGCTCGTCTACTTTCTGGTGGCGGGCATCATCATCTTTTAACCGACGATCTCAACGATCTTGATGCGGCCGTGGTGGCCGGAGACGATCTCCACCGCGGAGGGCGGCACGCCGAAGTGCTCCGCAAGCGCCGCTTCGATGGCGCGGTTCGCCTTGCCTTCGCGGGCCGGTTCCCGCACCGCGACCACATAGTGCGTCGCGTCTATTGTTTCGACTTCCCGCCGCTTGGCGCCGGGTTTTGCACGCACGAAGACGCGCATCATCAGCGCAGAAATCGAATTTTCATGCGAAGCTCGTCTGCGTTCTCGGGAAGACCCGAGGGGTTATCCTTCTCAAGAACTAGCGTCCCTTCGGTTCCTTTAGGGGGCTGGAAAGAAACAACCGCCCGGAACGGTACGAAGTTTTCCGTCACCCACTCGCTTTGCGCCTCCGCGATGCCGATGCCGAGCACCTCGCCGTTCTTGTCGAGCACTTTGACGGGAAACGATGCCTCGAAGAACCAGAACCCGCGCGCCTCTCCGCGCACAAGGAGCGGGCTTTGGACCTCCTCGCCGCTCTTCGGCGCCTCGACGCGGATGAGGTCCGGCTTCTCCGCGCTCCGAAGCGGCTCCTCCGGCCGGAGCACGGGACCGTCCGCGGAGCGTGGCCGGAGAACGGCGAAAAGCGAAAGGCCGATCGTCGCGCCAAGAACGAGAAAGAGCAGCTGCTTTTTCATAGGATCGCCTCAAGAGCGAGGAAGAGCGGTATCTCGTGCCGCGCCAGCATCTCCGCCTTGGCGCGCGGCCCCGGCTGGCTCGTGCGATCCGAGATCCACTCCTCGAGCCGCCGCACGCAGAAACCGTTCTTCGAGAGCGCCTTGAAGTAGAACTGGAGCGGGCGATGGAACGTGATGGTGTGTTCCTTGGGATTTTCGCCCGGTTGCATTTGTATCTTCACCTTCGATTCGGAAAGGTATTGGTCAACGCGGCGATATTGGACCTTCTTCGCCGCGTCCCAGCCCCACTCGCTTCCTTGAGGAACGCGAAACGCCGGGTGCGTTAAAACGAGCAGCAACCGGCCTCCGCGCGTGAGCACGCGGCGGCACTCCGCGAAAACTTCTCCCACGTTCTCGATGTTCTGGAGCGCAAGCACCATTGCGACCGCGTTTGCGCTTCCATCCTTAAGAAAATCCAGCTTGTGCGCCGGAGCGGTGTAGAACGCGATCTCCTTGGGCGAGTGCTGACGCGCCAAACCGATAAGCTCCTTCGCGATGTCCACGCCCGCAACACGGGCTCCTTTCTCGTAAAACTCGCGGGCGAAGAACCCCTGGCCGCAGCCGAGGTCCACGATCATCTCGCCCCGTTTAATGTCCATGAGCCGCAGCAGGTTCGGCAAAATGACGGTCTTCTGGTACGCGCCTTCCTCACGCTCAAGAAAGCGATGATACCAGCCCGCCACGCCGCCCCACGAAGTGTCGTTTTTTGACATGGTTTAAACGCGCGCGCCCTCCCTAAGCAGCCGCTCGCGCTTTTCTTTCGCGCCAGCGTAGGTGCCGAAGTAGCCGCCCACGGCGCCGTCCGAGCGGATGACGCGATGGCACGGGATTCTTGGGTCACGGTTTTTCGCCATGATGTTCCCCACCGCGCGGTAGGCGCTGGGAACTCCGGCCCGCGCCGCCACCTCCTTGTAGCTCATTGTCGTTCCTTTCGGAATGCGCGCGACAACGGCGAATACGCGGTCGCGAAAATCAACGCCCCTGCTTTGCTTCCTCATTCTCGATCGCATCTTTGATGATCTCAATATTGCAACTCTTATGCTCCCGGCACCACGCCTCGCACTTCTCGGCGTTTTCCTTCGTGCGATAGTGAAAACCGCACCCTTCGCACTGGTAGAGATTTTTATCCGGGATGGCCTTTACCATCTCTTGTTATTCTTCTACTTCTAAACCCTTTTTCACTTCTTCGAACTCGTTCTCAACCTTCTTAAGGCGGGCCTTGAGTTCCTTAAGGAGCGCGACGCCTTCCTTGACGCGCTTTAGGCCCTCCTCGACGTCCACCTCTTCCTGCTCGTCGAACCACCCGACGATCTGTTCGAGTTTTTTGAGCGAGCTCGATATCTTCTCTTTTCCCGGTTCCGTCATTGTTGTTCGATGGTGCGAATGCGTTCCACGCTCGCATCCACCTCGCCGCGATGGATGCGTGCCGTTATCCTCTCTCCAATACTAATACCTTCGGGGTCTTTTACAACTTTCCCGGAAGAGGAAAGCAAAATGCTGTAGCCGAGCCGCAGGTTCCGTCCGGGGTCGCTGCTTTTGAGATGCGCTTCGAGCCAACCGAGCCGCGCAGCGCTCTCCCGCGCGAGGCGCTCGAATCGCTGCAGCGCAAACCGCGCCAGCTCCGTTCCGCGCGCCGTCATCTCCGCATTGCGCGCAACAATGCTCCGGAACTCCGCCGCAAGCCGCGCTTCGAATTCATCGGCGCGGCTGAAGAGCCGCTCAAAGAACCTGATAAGCTCCTGGGCGGAGGTTTCCGCCTTGGCACGGAGCGCGTCGAGCGCTCCCTCGTACGCGTGCATGAGCCCCTGCTCCCTCGTCGGCAGCTCTTCGGCGAGGCGGCCCCAGGACTGATTGATGACGGTCGCGGCAAAGGACGGCGTGGAGGTCTCGACATCGCCCGTCAAGCTCGCGATCGTAACGTCCCGATGGTGGCCGATGCTGCAGATGGTAGGAACCTTCGAGGCAAAGACGGCGCGCGCCACTTTTTCGTTGTCGAATGCCTGCAGGTCCTCCAAGCTGCCGCCTCCGCGCATGACGACGAGGACATCAAGGTCCGGCACATTCTCGTTGAACCAGCGGATGCCGCGCGTAACATCTTCGACCGCCCGCGCTCCCTCGACCCGCGCGTCGTAGAGGTAGAGCTTGAGGCCGAGTGGGGCGAGATTTCTCCTAAAGTCGTCGATCACGGCGCCGGTGCGGGAGGTGACGACGCCGATCCGCGCAATGAACTCCGGCAAGGGACGTTTGCGCGTGAAGAGCCCTTCTTCCGCAAGTTTCTTTTTTAAAAGTTCGTAGGCCTTTTTGAGCGACCCCTCGCCGGCGAGTTCCAGCGCATAAACCAAAAAGCTCAATCTCCCTTTGGGCTTATAGACGTTTAGAACGCCGCCGACCTTCACTTCCATGCCCTCTTCAAGCTCGATGCCCAACCCGTGGTAGGTCCTGGGCGGCATGTAGCACTGCAGGATGCTTCCGTCCTCCTTGTCCTTGAGCGAAAGATAGGCGCCGGACGGCAACGCCTGGATGCTCGATATCTCGCCCTGCACAAAAATATCCCGCTCTTCCGCAAGGACCGCGTTCACGCGGTCAAGGAACCCGCTCACCGTAAAAACCCGCTCAAGCGGCAACGCTGACTGCGAAGACCGTTTTGCTCGTTTGGAGGGCTTCGGCATTTCTTTCAGTATATCAAAGAAAAATAGGAGCGGCCCGCTATGAGCGGGCCGCAATGCGCCTGGCGATGGCGTAATTCTCGAATTCTGGTTCGTCCGTGACCTCGCGCCGTACGTCGAGGAAATCCGGCAGCTCGAGCCGGTCGTTCTCCTCGGTGAGTTCGATCTCGAGGAGCACCAGGCCCTCCGGGTCCCGGAACTGGTCGAGCTCGAAGTACTGGTGCCGGTACGGGAAGCAGTAGCGGTTCTTGCGGATCACGCCCGTCTCGGGGTCCCGGAGCGCCTGGAGATGCAGGTACTCCATCGGATCGATGAAGCTCTCCGTCTCGTGCCGCGTCCGGGGTCCGATGGGAACCTTCCGTGTCTTGTAGAACGTCGCCGAATCGCCCTGGCTTCGCCGCCGGATGCGGAGCTGTGCGCCGTCCTGCGGAAGAAGGTACATCTGCTCGATGGCGATCTTCACGATCGGCACGGAACGCAGGCGTGGATCCGCGGGATCCGGCATCCGCCCGAGCAGGAACTTCCGTTCGATCTCAAGCGGCACCGGAATACCGAGCATGCGGGCGATCGCCGCAAGCGCGCGCCGCATCTTGCCCTCGAAATCGGTCGAGTTGTCGATGATGCGGAGATGCGGGTGGCCCACCCAGACCTCGAGCGTCCGCTGGTCCGCCGCGATCGCCTTCTCGAGCGTATCCTCCTGGCGCGCCGTGTTGTTCAAGAGCGTGTAGAACGCCGGAGCGCCCTCCGCGGCGGTGACGAGGAAAAGCACGCCCTCGTAGCTGTCGCGCACGTCGTGGAGCGTAAGCCGGTCAGCGGCGAGCACCGCGTCGAAGTAGTCGCGCGGCATGTAAGCCGCCGCGTCCATCCCGCCGCGATCACAGAAGAGCACGCGCTTCTCGTCCGTGAAGACCGCGGCAAGCCGCTGGAAGAACCGGCGAAGCTCGAGATGGCCGCGGATGAACTCCTTCTGGACCTCGATGTACCTCCGCGTGTCGGTCGCGGCGAGCCGTCCGATATCCGGCACGCCGCCGTCAATGACCATGGTGGGAACTTCAGGCACGCTGAACACGCGCCAGCCCCAGTCGCGGAGCTTCTCCGAGACGTAGGCGATGCCCGTGGTCTTCCCGGCGCAGGGGCCGCCGGTCCAGACGATCTCGGGCGCCTTCTCCATTCCTTCCCTCCCGAAGAATTATGAATGGTTCTGCCCCCAATGTACCCCTTTTGTTATCCCTTGACCACCGCGAGGCGCGTGCGCCGCGCGACTTTTTTCGCCATCTCGCCACTACGC
>CAYSDW010000034.1:5041-8235 GCA_964429925.1 uncultured Candidatus Saccharibacteria bacterium
CGGAACTTTCTCCACACCTCGCCTCCGAAGGATTATGAATGGTTCTGCCTATAATCTACCAGGCGCGTCAACCTTTGACCACCGCAACGGGGCGAAGACGCGCAACTTTCTTCGCAATGCCGGCGCCGTGCACCACGCTCACCACCTCTTCCACGTCCTTGTAGGCCTGCGGCGCCTCTTCCGCAAGGCCGGGAAGCGAACCGGCCGCGATCGCGATGCCCCGGCCCTCGAGTTCTTCCTTGAGCGCGTCGCCGCGAACCCTCCGCTTCGCCTCCGTGCGCGACATCCTGCGCCCCGCGCCGTGACAGCTGGAGCCGAAACTTTCTTTCATCGCCCCTTCCTGCCCGACCAAAAGATATGAGGCCGTACCCATGCTCCCCGGGATAAGGACGGGCTGGCCGGGGAACGAACGCGTCGCGCCTTTGCGGTGCACCACGAGCTTCCGTTTGCTTCCATTCACCGCGTAGTCCTCGATCTTCGCGATGTTGTGCGCTACGTCGTAGACCACGGCAAGCTCGCCGGGCTCGCGCCCCAGGACGTCGTTCCACGCCTTCCGCACCTCCCAGGTGATAAGCTGGCGGTTCGCCCAGGCGAAGTTCGCTCCCGCCGACATCGCGCGCCAGTAGTCCTGCCCTTCCGGGGACGAGAACGGAGCGCACGCCAGTTCGCGGTCCGGAAGCGTAATGCCGTACTTCGGCATCGCCTGCATCATGAGGCGGATATAATCCGTCGCGATCTGATGCCCCAGCCCGCGCGAGCCGGTATGGATCAAGACCGCGAGCTGGCCCCTTTTGAGCCCGAGCCGTCCCGCTTCCGCCGCATCGAAGACCTCGTCCACGACCTCCACTTCCACGAAATGATTGCCCGCGCCCATCGTGCCGAGCTGGTCCTTCCCGCGCGCCTTGGCGGTCTCCGAGACGAGCGATGCGTCGGCCTCCGGCAAGCGCCCCTCCGATTCGAGATGGGACAAGTCGTCGGCATCGCCGTAACCCATCTCCATCATCTGTGAAGCACCGCCTTCGAGCACCCTATCGAGATCCGCACTCTTGAGATCTAGGCGGCCGCCCTTGCCCACTCCCGAAGGGATCTCGCGGTAGAGAGCATGGGCAAGATTTTCGAGTTCCGGCGCGATGTCCTTCTGCGTCCGCTCGGAGCGCAGGAGGCGCACGCCGCAATTGATGTCAAAACCGATGCCGCCGGGCGAGATGATGCCCTCCGCCGCGTCGAACGCCGCAACGCCGCCTACGGGAAAGCCGTAGCCCTCGTGCATATCCGGCATCGCGAGCGCGTACTTCTCTATGCCCGGGAGGGTCGTCACGTTCACGAGCTGTTCGAGCGAGCGGTCGCGGAAGATCTCTTCGAGCATTTTCTCCGACGCGTAGACGCGCGCGGGCACGCGCATGTCGGCGCGGTGGCTCTTGGGTATCTCCCAGAGATAGTCGGTTATTTTGTGGAGATCGGATCTGGAAAGCATTAGATATCGAGCACGAGCGCCGTTTCCCACTCGCCGCGCTCGTTCTTCCGCACGTCGGCCTCGTGGTAGGTAACCGCCTTGATGTCGTCGTCGAATTCGCTGACCTTCGCGCCGATAAGCTCCGCCTCGAGCGCGCGTTCGGTGAAATGCCTGAACTGGACGTCGGTATAGACCTCTTTACGGATCTGCGCGCGCGACAGCGCCGCGCTCAAAAAGTCGATGAGGAGCGCGGTGCGGTCCGCGGCCTCGACGGCGACCGTCTGGCGCGCCGCGGTCGGCAGGTGCTTGGTATCGTCCTTGAGCACGCTCATCATTCCCCGAAGCGCCTCACGAAAGAGATCTTCGGGATCTTTGCCGCTCACCTTAAGCCGCAGGTCGGCAGTATGGGCGGCTATTTCGTAGGGCATCGCGTGAGGAGCCGGAACGAAACGACCGCCGTTGCGCCAAAGAGCAGGAGCGGAAACCATACCGGACCTATCCACGGCCATGGGATCAAGAAATAGACGTCAAGCGCGCCGAGCGAGGACGGCCAGCGCAAAAAGAGATAAAGGAAAAGATAATACCCGAGGTCCCAAAGCGAGAACGCCCAGAGAAAGGCAAGAAAGCGCTCCCTCCGTCCGGAAAACGCCACAAGCGCCACGGCGACAAGCATCACGATCGTGGCCGCCTCCCGCCAGAACTCGACGCGCAGGATATGCGCAGGAATGACCGCGAGGTCGGCCGCCGAAGCGACCGAAAAACCGCCCGGATAATAGAGCTCCCGGAGATACACGACCGCCACCGCCTCGACCATCGCCATCGCAACGGCATACACGGCGAGAATCACGATCGTGGTGGTTCGTTTTCCGTTCACATCATTCATGGCGCAATGCCTCCAGAGGCGAGCGCTCGTTATGTTACTCTCTGCCGAGGCGGAACGCCTGATACGTCAGAGCGCCGGCAACGACCGCCGCAACGCCGGAGAACCAAAACGGAACGCTGAAGCCGCCGATCACCGCTTCCCAGGCGTAGAAGAGACGCGCGAGGTGCAAAGCCGCGATAAGAAAAAAGACGGCGCCGGTGACGCGAAGATACGTTCTGCCTTTCATGGTTCAGCCGAAGAACTGCCGCAGCGCCGGATAGCGCTGACAGAGCGGCAGCTTGGTGCACCACTCGTCAAATCCCCATGTCCTCCCGGCGCGCACAGAGGCGAGATACAAGAGCGCCAGAGCGTAGATGATGTGGTCGTCGACGATAAAGCCGTGCGCAACATATGGAAACTCCAGCACGGGGAAATAGTAGAGCAGCATAAGGAACGCGCCCAGTCGGGAACTTATTCCGACGAACAAGCCGAGAATGAGCGAGATGCCGAGGAGCGTGAGCCCCCACTCGTTCACAAAGTCAATGAACGGAAGAATGCCCGGTTGCGCGAGCCAGGCGTAGAACGAGGCGAACGTTTTAGCGCCGCGCAAATAGCCCTCCGACGTCCAGGTCGGGTTGAATAGCTTGGAAATGCCGGCGTAGAAAAAGAGCCAGCCGAGGGCGATGCGGAGCGCGAACAGGGTGATTTTTTGATACCCTTCCATCACTTCCAGTATACCGCCGGTGCACACAGGCGGTTATCCACACCTCCACCGCGCTTCACGCCGCGCCCGATCTATCGAAACCAATCGCGCAGGGTCTTCGGCCAGCCGAGGACGAAGAGAAGCGCGAGCGGCGCGCCCCAGTTCGCAAAGCGCTC
>CAYSDW010000035.1:0-7449 GCA_964429925.1 uncultured Candidatus Saccharibacteria bacterium
ATGGGCGCGCTTCACCTCGTCGATGTGCCGCGCGGCGTCGTCGAGGAAGAACGCCTGCCTGCCGGCAGGCAGGTCCTGTCCGCGTTCCTCGATCATCTCGCTCTTCTTCTTCGTGTGCGAGATTCGCACCTCGCGCACGTGCTCGAGCAGATTGTGCGCCGCCGCCTTGGGCCACTGGAACTCGATGCGTCCCTCGGTCACGACGACGAGCTCCTCGCGCGAGAAGCGCGAGAGGAACGCGAGCGTGTCCGGAAAGAAGTAGTGCTTGTCGAGGAGCGCTTCGAGCTCGTGGAGCAACGCCTCGGGAGCGTCCGGCCGCGTTTCGCGGATGATCGAGAAGAGCAGTGGGAAGCAGTAGGATGCCGTGCCGTGGCGGGCATAGAGCGTCTCCACCGCCCGGACGTATTCCGCGCGGGAAATGCCGTGCCGTTCGGCCGTCTCCTGCTCATCCTCGTACCGCCGCACCGAGTCGATGAGCATATTGTCGAGGTCGAGGTAGATGCGGCGCATCGCGCTTCACCTTCCTTTCGTATAACTATGAGCTGACGTTAGCGTATAGACGGCGGATCACGCTGTCAAATATAAAAACAACGGGGCGGCTTAGCGCCGCCCCCTGTCCTGGTAATACCTCGTAAGGTGCTCAACGAATTCCGGGCCGAAGTTCTTCGGCGTGAAGACGAACGGGAGCCACTCCTTCGCGCTCGTCACCCACAGGCGCTTCAGCTCCAGCGTCTTCCGCCGTCGCCAGAGCTCGCCGTCGTAGGTCGCGAGGTAGACCGGCGGATCCTGCTCCTCCCCGAGGAGGAGCTCCGCCTGGACGTTCAGTTCCGCGAGGTGCTGGCGGTCCTTGTACATCACGTGCGGCGGGAAATTGCCGCCGATCGAGCCAAGGTTGCCCGCGTCGGCAACAATGAGCACCGAACGGATGAAGGGATCGTTCGCGCGGCGGGCCTGCCGGATGGCATCGCGAAGCGCGTAGATGGGATGGTACTCGCACATCACGTCGTGCGCGCCGAAGTACTTGGCCCGCTTGGTCTCGATCGCCGCGCAGTAGATGCGGCCGGGCCGGAGATAGTTCGGCGGCGTGTAGGCGTTGTTCTCGAGCGCTTCGCCGCGCTCGCGCGTCTCCGCCACGACGTTCCGCCAGTAGCGAAGCTCCCGCCGCCTCATGCCTTCGAGCTGGATCGCCTCGTAATCCTCCTTGAGGTAGTCCCGCATCTTCGCCACGACGGCGATGCCGCCGTCCTTGGCGCCGGAGACGATCTCGAACTCGGAGCCGAGGTCGCTCATCATGATGTCGCGGCAGTTGCCGCAAGGCGAGGCGATGTTCCCCGGCGCGCCGGCGATGATGCCGAGCACCATGTTCCTGTTCCTACGGACCTTGCTTGCCATGCGGCGGCCGTGCACGACGATGGAGTCGAAACGACCGTAGCGCGCGCGAAACGCGGCCACCGCGGCCTCCTCGGCGTGGAGCGCCTGGCAGAAGCCGTACTCGATGTTCCCGCCGGGAACCGGCGGATGCTCCGGCGTGCCCAAGCTTTCGAGCACGTGGTAGTTCGAGAAACTCGGATCGGCAACCTGCGAAGCGAGCGCCGTCGAGAGCGCCTCCACATAGCGCGGGATGCGGTCCCGCCGCTCGGACGTGAGCTCCACGAGGTCGGCTTTTCCGCCTTCCTTGGTCGCCATCTGCCGGAAGTCCCAGCTGGGCATCTTCCTGCTCCTTTTTTCGGAATCCGGAATAAAAATGACTGCGCCCACTGTAGCGCAGACGCTCGCTTCGAGCAATATGGAACGGCCCCCGAAGGCGGGGGCCGGAATGACACTAATGACGGTAACGCGCGTACTGACGAAGGTGCGGCGCGAGGCGCGTGACGGTCTCGGACCAGAGCTTCTTGTCGAGCTCGGGGTCCATGTTCCGCCAGTTCGCGCGCTCCGGCTTGCCGGTGAGCTCGGCCGCCACGATGCGCAGGTACTGCGGCGGCGCGGGCGGATCCCAGGTCGCCTGGAAGAGGCCGTCCGGGAAGTAGCACTTCGGAATGCCGGGCATGCTCCAGAGAAGATACTTCTTCCCCTCCGCGGCATAGCACCGGCGAAGCACTTCGAGCGAGGAGATGAAGTCGATCTTCGCTCCCGGAAAGTCCGCGTGGATCCTGTCCTCGATGCGGACGTTCGCGGGCACGAGATGCAGATGGGCGTGCTGGACCGTCTGGCCCACGATGCCGTGTTCGAAGACGACCGGCTCCATGCCGTACTCCATGTCGATGGCATCGCCCGCTACCTCAACCGCGTGCTTGACCTCGGCGACCTCTTCCTCCGTCATCGCTCCAAGGCACGAAACGTGCCGCTTGGGGATGACGAGCGTATAGCCGCCCGTGATCTGGCCGAGCGTGGCGACGTAGTAGAGCGATGGCGTCTCGGCGATGAGCCGCTCCCCGAAGTTCTTCTTGTCGCAGAAGACGCAGGCGCCTTCCACTTGTGGTGAGCCTTGTCGAACCATGCGCTCCCCTTTCCTGCCGAATATCAAAAATGACTGCGCCCACTCTAACGGACGCAGCCATTTTTTTCAATAGAAACTACATGCCCGCCTTCTCGATAAAATCCCCCATCACCTCGCCCACTGCGGCGGCGAAGGTTTCGCGAAGCTTGTTCTGCGGAAGCGCGCTCGCCAGGAATTTCACCGCCTCGTCGAGCGTCTTCAAGTCCTTCTCCTCGAGCTGGCGCTGGGCCTCAGCCGAGAGGAGTTCATACGCCCGGCCGCAAAAGTTCAGGATGAGCGCGCGCTCAAGGTTGCGGAGCGCAAGCTCCTTGTCCGCCTCGGAGAGGCCCGCTTTGGCGAAAGCGTTCTCAAGCGCCTTATTGAATTGGGCGGCAAAATCCCCGCCGTGGCTCTTAGCGCCGTTCATCGTCTGCTGCATCATTATTCGCGGAAACCGCCGCCGTAGGTTCCGACGAACGTCTCGAGCTTGCTTCGGGTCTGGTCGGAAAGGAGTTTGCTCCCCCACATCACCGCCTGGCCTGCCATCGCCACAGCAAAGGTCTCTTGTCCCTGCATGGGGAGCTCGGCGCCCAGGGCCTTGGCCAAAGCGACGCCGCCGATCCCGAGGGTGGCCGCAAAAGCCCCCACCGATATCCGCGAGAACGTCTTCGACCGGCTCTCGAGCCGTTCCTCTTCCTGCTTCACGACGAACTCCGCGGCCGCAAGGACCCTCTCCCTGCCCGCCGCCTCCGGCGTTTCGCTTACAGACCTTTCGAAACCATTCATTGCACTCATCATATAACTATCACGGTCGAGTTTTCAAATGGAATGCGGGCGTCCGAAGACGCCCGCATAAATCTATCCGACCATGTGCCTGCCCTCCAAAGCCGCCAGGCGAAGGACGGGCATGCCCGCCGCATCGTCGCGCGGGTGGATGACGATCCCTTGGTCATCCGCCAAGCGGCGGAACGTGGGGGATGCGTCGTAGAGCTCCTCGAAGGTCGAGGCGATCGCCTCGACCTGGGAATCCCCCGCCGCCATCTCGTCCGCGGCCCGAAGGACCACGAAGCGGCTGCAGAGATTTCTGACCGTCGAGAGCCGGTGGGCCACGACGAGCGCGCCCACTTCCGGCTTCAGGATCTCGGCAAGACCGCGCTGGACGAGCTTTTCCGTGCTCGAGTCCAAGCTCGAAGTCGCCTCGTCGATCACCATGAAGGCGGGTTTCTTTACCGCCGCGGCGCCTATCATGAGCCGCTGGGCCTGTCCGCCGGAGAGCTTGAGGCCGTTCCGGCCGACCAGCGTATCGAGCCCCTGCGCGAGACGCGAGCCGAAATCGATCTGGAGCAGGCGCATGAGCTCCCAGAGTTCCGCGTCCGACATGCGGGCGCGTTCCTCGGAAGAGAGCGCATAGGTGAGATTGTCCCGGATGGAGCCGTCGAGTATCTGGGGCTGCTGCGGGATGTAGCCCACCGCGCGCCACCACGATTCGAGGTCCGCCTCGCGGAGATTGGTCCCTTGCACAGAGATCATTCCCCGCGAAGGGTCCATGTACCGCAGGAGCAGGCGCATGATGGTGGTCTTTCCCGCGCCGCTCCGCCCAAGAAGGGCTATCTTCTCTCCCGGAGCGATCCGGAAGCTCACGCCTTCGATGACCTGCGCGGATGCCGCTTTGGCAATGTGCGCTTCTGCCGGATACGAATGCCCCACGCCGTCGAAGACGACCTCGATGGGCTTCGCGGCGGAGATCTGCACCGGGCCGGAACGAACGTCCGCCGGAAGCGAGAGCGCCGCGATCATGGACTGCACCGATGGCGCGTTCCAGTTCAGCTGATGCTCGATGTGGCCGATCTGCCAGATGTTCTCCATTACCTGCATGCTCCAGGAAAAGAGCGGCAGGAGGAGCGCCACGGACCACTGCCCGCTCCAGACAAGCCAGGCGCCGTAGCTCAAGGTGGTGATGAGGCAGACGTTGTTGATGCCGCCGCGCCACACGGTCTGCTTGATGTACCAGATCCAGAACTTCCGGTCCCGGGCGATGAGGCCGTTGAACCAGTTGTCGGTATGGGCGGTTTCCTCCGCGCCGCGCGTCGAGGTCTTCACGCGCTCCACCTTCTCCCAGCGCTCCACGCGGTAGCGGTTGAGCTTCCGGAATTCGGCGTCGAGCGGCGTGCACTGCACCATCACCTGGCGATTCAGGTAGAGCGTCCAGAGGAGATAGAAGGCGATGCCTCCCGTCATGATCGCGCCTGCGGCGGGCAGGAACACCCAAAGGAACGCGTACGCGAGCGCGAGCGAAAGGATCGACGGTATGCCCTCGAAGAGCAGCATCGCCTGGAGATCGAGGAGCTTCCAGCGCCCCTTGTCGATGTTCGACACTGAGAGACGCGAGGACTCCTGGATGTGCTGGCCCACCGACTTTCCGAAGAACTGCTCCGTGATGAAACGGTCCACGGCGCCCCAGTTGAGGCCCAGTATCCATTCGCGCGTCGAAGCGCACACGTAGTCGAAGACGCGCGTGACGACGAGGCAGACGGCTATGCCCGCGAGGGCATAGCTTACCGCGCTCGTCGCCTGGTTCGCCGCGCCGTCGACGAGAACGCCGACGAAGTGCGGCAGGAGCAGTTTGGCGGCGATCGAGACCAGAAGCCCGAGGAGCAGCACGCGAGAGCGCCGCTTGCTCTCCTGCGGGATCGCCCGCCAGGTCCACCGGAACATCTCCGAGGTCTCCTTGGCGTAATGCAGATACTCGCGCCAGTTTGCCGGCGCGTTGCGCTCATCTCTCGCTTCCTCTTCCATCTCGTTTCTCCTTTCGGGTTATGGGTTGTGGAGCTTGGTTTCTAAAAGTGCGAACCACCTTGTTCTCACAAGGTGGTCTAAGGATTCAAGCGAATGTCTTCGTCTTGTCTTAAATGCTTACATCACCTTGTCGAACCGGAATGTCGCGCCACATGACAACGCGGGCAAAAAGAATGCCCGTCGGGCGCGGAGAAATTGCGTTGTGATACATTTCGGTCATGGGAACTTTGTAACACTTGTATGAAAAATCGTCAAGGGCACACAGATCACATATCTCGCGCTAAGACGTAACTAAGCCGCTACTCCGTGGTTGTACCGTCGAAACGCTCCTCCCCCGCCATGGCATCCGCTTTGGTCGCGCGCACCACGCCGTCGCGGTGCGCGGGCGGAATTTCCCAATGGGAAGGCTATTCGTATGAAGAGAGCGCGGCGATTCAGGAGCGATGGACACCCCGCATGATCCTTTGTTCCCAAATCAGAACCGCGCAGACAGCCACTCCAAGAAATACGGCGTATGCGGAAAGCAGGCGGACCGCTCCATAGTCCGGAGAATAATCCATAAAAAAAGCAAAAAGCCAGGAAGAGAGCGCGAGCGCGCCGATTACAAATACGGACCTTCTTAAAGACGAGAGGTCGTGCGGCTCGCTTTCGCGGAGCGTTTTCGCAAATGGGATCATCGCCAAAAGCGGCTCCAAAATAACCATCAGGGCTGCGCTTGCGACGACCGCGATGAACAGCGCAAGCGTTTGCACGAGAAACGGCGCGGAGGCGGCCAGGGTGTCGGTATAAGCTACATAGAAAGCAAGCTGACTTACTACGGTAAGCGCGAGTCCCAGCCATACAAGCTCGGACAACATCTGCAAAGTTCTTAGCTCGCCTTCGTCAATGTTGCGATCATCCAAAAACTTGGAAAAAAGAAATGAGGCCGCGATGGCTACGCCCAACCCAAGAACAAACCCAAGAGCATGCATTGCTTTGAGCGCCATGGTTATCTCCGCCAAAAAAGCAACGGCAAAACCGATGCTTGCCAGCGAAGTGACAAATATCACGATAGAGAGCATCGCGGAAAGAAGACACCAAATGCACCATTGCCGCAAAAGAAATGCCTGCGCGAACAAGAGATATAAAGAAAAAAGGAACGCGCCGGCCGTGAGTGTCATTAAGGCGGAAAGGGTCGTTCCGGAAAACGAGTGCGGCGCAAAAATTAAAGCAGTGTATGAGCCGACTACAACAAAATAGTAAGCCATCCCCAAGTACTCAATGGGCACACCCAAAAATTTGGAGTATCTGCTGGTTATGACGGCATTGCAGTCGGAGCCGGCCGGGCAGACCAGCTGTCCGCCTCCTCGTTTCGTGCGAAAAATATAGAATGCAACACCGAACCCTCCTGCTGCGGCAAAAACGATAAAAGCGTAGAAACCGACCGCGTGCGGCCAGAGAACGGCGAAAAAGAAACCGCTTGCGCTCAAAAGCAGAAGGAAGAAATACAAAACAATATTCGGCTGTACGAAATGCATCATTGCGAATTTATTTTAACATAGAAAACATCGGCTTGTCGTCTTCTGAAAATATCCCCGCCTGCGTCCACACTCCCTCTCCGCGCTAACGCACAAACGCCCCGACCAGCGGTCGGGGCGCCGCTCATTTCACTTACTTTAATTTCGCTCCCAAGAGCGGACCGAATGCCCGAAGGATCAAGCCCAGAAAGGAGTCGGCTTGGCGCTGGCTCGAGGGCGGAGCGAAACAGGACATAAACTTAGCTTGAACAGCCGGATCGGGTGTTCCACCACCCTGCTGTTGTCCTCCACCACCTCCGCCGCCCAAGGAGTTGAGACAGGCCTGGAATTCACCGCACGGCTTCGAGAGACACGCGTTGATCTTTTCTTTTTGACAGGTCTGGACTTTGGCCTCAAGTTTTGGATTAGGCACGCCCTGCCCTTGCTGCTGCTGTCCGCTCTGGTCTCCGCCGCTTGGCTGCACAGATTTTAGGCAGGCCTCAAATTCGCTGCAAGAACGCGAAAGGCAGGCATCTATTTTCTCCTGGACTTCTTTCATTTTAATTTCCTGCAGTTCCTTTTGGCAGGCGTTGATCTTCGCGTCAACTTTTGGATTAGGCGCGCCCTCCCCTTGTTGTTGTTCTCCACCCTGGTCTCCGCCGCTTGACTGCAGAGCTTTTA
>CAYSDW010000036.1:0-7139 GCA_964429925.1 uncultured Candidatus Saccharibacteria bacterium
GCGCGACAAGGGTTTCACCGCGGTGGGCTTCCAGCCGAACGACTTCAAGGGCGCCTCGACCACCTCGTGGCAGTACCTGCCCGGGCTGCGGCGCGTGCGGCAGATGTGCCTGAATGTTCAGCTCTTCGGTGAGCGCCCGCCGCGCTCCCGCTTTCGCGTCTTCACCGGCCTTGAGCTTCTCGCCGATGCTTGTGTCGAGATCGCGGACCCGTTCGCGTCCGTCCCGGAAGACCTGCTTCGCTTCCTTGAGCTTCCAGGTCGCCGCGCCGTCGGCATAGAAGACGTTCAGCACCGCGCCGTAGACGACCCGGTGTAGAACCCCGTCTTCCTCGACGATGGCCGCCTCGCTGGAGTTTACCTCGTCGAGCAGGTGTTCGACCGTTTTCGCCTCGCCCGTGCCCCACTCGCGGAGCGGAACGCCGTAGGCGCCGAGAAGCACAAGCAGTTCCTGTCGGTTCACGTTTCCTCACCTCCGGATCGAAAAATAGAGTGCCGGATAAGGGATACCGCACTCGCCATATTGCGTCAATGTCGGATTTGCGTTATTTTTTTCTCAGCAATTCAACCCCACATCAGCTCGAAAGGAACTCGGGATGAAAGCGAAAGCGTGCATGCAGAAGTTCGCCGCAGTGCTCGTCGCGCTCGCTGTCCTCGTCGTGGCAGCTCCGATGCTCGTTTCGGCCGGAGAGGCCCAGACCATCGGTGAGACCGGTTCGCTCTCCACCCGCGCCGCCGCCTACTACAAGGCCTGGAGCAAGCTTGACGGCAGCTCCTGGAACTTCCTGGCTCCGTGGACGCAGGAGAACATCATCGGCTCGAAAGCCGACTATCTGAACGACATGAAGGCCTTCTTCGCGTCGTTCAAGATGACCAAGTACGAGGGCCTCGTCATCCGCGTGGTCGAGCCGGCGCTGGCCGAACAGCTCGTGTTGCCGGAGAACGCCTTCCTCGGCATGGTGACGGTCCGGGCCGAGGTCTGTCTGCGGGAAGACGGCACGTGTCACCGCATCATCCACCAGAGCGTCTGGTCCTGGCAGAAGCTGCCCGGTACGAAGGTGGCACAGTGGTACATGGTCGCCGGCGGCGGCAAGAAGGAGTAGGGTTCGATTCCGGGCCCGCGCCAAAAGCGCGGGCCTAAATCTTACATGTTTTTACGCCATGGCTGATATAGATGTAAGAGTTTTTGAGTTGCGGAAAGGTAGAAAAGGGATATAATACGCGCAATCATGACGGAACACATGCCGGGCGGGGCGCCCGGGGACGTGCCGGATTGGGAAGAACTTCGGGACGAGGAGATCGACCCCGGAATACGCGAGGACCTCTTGAAATTCGCAAAGATCAACGAAGCGGAGTTTTGGTCCGACGAGGTGCTCGAGACGAAACTCAAAGAAGACCCGCTCCTGCCGGTGAGTTTGTTCTTCGGCTACCAGACACTCATCAATTCGCACAAGATCAAGCCCTCGGATGCCGCGCGGGACGCCGTCCTGCGCCGCTATAACGAGGCCATGAACCGCTTCCTAAGCGACAAGCTTCCTGCCGAGGAGCGTATCCTTGCCGTTCAGCGAGCGCGGCAGGAGCTTGCGCAGCTTGGCTTCAGCGAGAAGGACTTAAGCGCAAAAGAAACCCTAAAGCGGGCGTATCTCGGCACGGCCGAAGATCGAGACGAGGAAGCGCTTGCGATGCTCAAGAGAGCCGCGGGGGAGGACCCCGGCCTTAAGCGGGCCATGGAAGAGTTCGAGCGCGCCGCGCGCGACCGCGAGGAGCACGAGAAGGGATAGGGCCTGAAAGAATCATAAAAAAGGGAAGCGCCCGCCGAGAAGGCGGGCGCAATGCATATACGGGGCGTGATGCTTACTTCGGAGTGCGGCGCGAGAGAGGCGCAGTCCGCAGCCGGTCGAATTCCTTTTGCAGTATGATCGGAGGATCTTTCTTGAGCATTGCCTCCGCCATGAAGCGCATCCGGCTTTTGCCCGCCCGCCGGAGTATCAGCGCCGCCCGCCGGTGCTCCTGCTTGAGGAGGCGGGCGATGTCCTTTTCCAGGGTCTTGATGAGCGTGTGGCTCACGGGGAGCTTATCCGAGTTCCGGACCACGAGGGGTCCGTACGACCGCCGGAGGGAGCGGCCCTTGCCGGAGTTCGCGATGAAGTTCTTGGCCAGCTCGGTGCAGTTTTCGAGGTCGCCATCGACGCTGTGACCGGCCGAAAAGCCGAAGAACTCCTCCGCCGCCAGGCCGCCCATGGCGATCGCAATGTCCGTCTGGATGTCCTTCTCGGTCGGCTGATGGTCCCAAGGGAGAAAGCTATAGGTCTTCCCCAGATCGTCATCGGCAGGGAGTAGGGAGATCATCTGCACCGGCCGGCCAAGCGCGTGCGCGACGAGCGCATGGCCGAGCTCATGCAGGGCGACGTTCCTTTTCTCTCCCGGGAGCCGGTCCAACGCGAGGGAACAACCCTGCATGTTGCGCACCAGGGCGCGAAGCAGGTCCTGTTCGGTGACTTTGAGGGGCGCACTCCGCGCCGAGAATTTCCGGCGGCAGGCCTCGCGATACGCTTCGCCGACCACATCCCGGATCGTAGCCGGGGTCGGCTCGGTCATGAGGCAAACGAGCGCCTCGCAGTCCACCGGCTCGTGCGGCTTCTGGCCCAGGTAGTGCTTGAGCAGGTCGATCTGCTGCTGCCGCGTGGGGTGCGTGAAGCGGATGCGCAGGCCGAGCCGCCCCTTGCGGAGCAGTTGGGCGTCGAAGACACCCTCAACGTCGTTCTCCGGATCAAGGGTCGTTACCGCGACGATGAAGATGCCGTTGTTCGAGCCGAAGGAGCCGTCGAGCTCGATGTAGAGCTGGTTCAGCGCCTCCTTGCTGCCGTCCCGCAGGAACGCATCGAACTGGTCCCAGAACAGCACGATGGGCCGCGCCGTCTTTTTCGCGAACTTTCGCGAGAGCGCGAAGAGCGCGTGGAGGTCCTTGCAGAGAAACACGTCATCGTCCTTGTCCGTGCGGGGAAATTCGCGCACGTCCACGAACGAGGCGTCGGTCTCCGTGGCGAGGAAGCAGGCGGCGTGCGTCTTGCCGGTGCCGGTCGGGCCGAAAAAGAGCGCGCCCGAGTAAAGCTCGGCGTCGAGCGCCTGATAGTCGCGGAAGTGCTTCAGGTAATGGGTGATGGGCTCGAGCGCTTCAAGCACGTTGCCCACCGGGCAGAAGTCCTTCGCGGCCACCGGCTTGAACGCCGACAGCCCTCCAAAAATGAACCGCTTCTGGCGCTTCGCGAGCGAAAGCTTCTTGTCTCTGCGTCGCATCGGTGCCTCCGCTGCTTATTATTGGGCTACGACAAAAATAACACGCGGATACTGCTCCTTCAACAAAAGGAAGCGCCCGCCGGAGAGGCGGGCGCGTGCGGTCGAGGGTCAGAGAAGGAGCAGGGCGGCGACGCCCACCGCGAGGACGTAGCCGAGAAATGAGGAGGGACAGGTGATGGAGAGCGGCTTCCAGAGCAGGCCGGGGATGAACCCGAGCCAGGCCAGCCGCGCCGCGGCCTCGATGCCCGCGTACCAGGCCGCGCCCGCGAAGAGCGCGCCGCCGCCGAGCATGGCGTAGAGAGCGGTGAGGAAAACCGCCCGGCCCCACTTCTCGCCGAAGACGTGACCGAAGATCCTCCGTGGCAGGGACTCGCTCTGAGCGAGCGGCACGTCCTCGGGCGGCTTGGACCAGCGCTCCCGGAGGACGTCGAAGTACCGCTCGATGTACTCCGCCGGCACATGCTCGCCGAACCTGTGGTGGCCGCGGCCGATGGCAGTCGTGGCCGCGCCCAGGGTATGGATGTCCGCGAGTATCTGCTCCTCGGTGGGGTTCCTGCCCTGCATCCGGCCGATCATCTGCTCCTTGGCGGCCTGGTGCTTGCGCACCATCGTGAGGATGAACTCGCTGTAGGGGTGGCCGCAGTGCACGCACTTCGTGCCGCTGTCGAGCAGATGACCGCCGCACCCTTCGCACGGAACGCCGATCATGATCATCGGGAGGCCTCCTTGTGGTTCGAATTGCTGGATATTTTCTACTACTTATGGTACAATTGGTCAAATCCAATGGGCGTTAAGGCCAAGGAACAATCAAAATTCCGGTGCGTCATTCACGGAAGCTTCCGGAAGCATTTTGACGCCATCAAAGAAGCTCACCGCGTCTTTACGGCCGCGGGCATCGAGGTCCTGGCTCCGAAGATGACCGACATTACCGCCTACGAGGGCGGTTTTGCGCTTTTGGAAGGGGAGGAGGGGAAGGATCCGCGGATGGTGGAGCTCCTCTACCTCCACAACCTCAAGCGGCTCGGGAAGGGCGAGGGCGGCTTCAGCTACTTCGTGAACCCGGAGGGGTATATCGGAAAGAGCGCCTCCTACGAGCTCGGCATCGCGCAGGTGACGAACGTGCCCTGCTTCTTCCTCGAGGCGCCGGAGGACCACCCGGCCTACCTCCACAAGAACTCCGTCTGGACGCCGGAGAACCTGGCGACCCACGTTATGGAGCGCGGCGAACTGCCGGAGCCGAAGATAAAGCGCGACGAGCGGCTCATCCACAAGCTTTGGGAGGAGCTGATGGTGCCCGGTTCCGTGGTGGCCGCGGGCGGCATCATCACTTACGACAATCCGAAGGCCAGAGGAGGGGAGGGGGAACTCCTCTTTGTCCGCACGCACAAGTGGGGAGACCGCTTCTCGATGGTCGGGGGCAAGGTGCGGCAGCATGAGCGCCTCTCGGACGCCTTGAAGCGCGAGGTGAAGGAGGAGACCGGCCTCGACGGCGGGGTGGACGCCCATATCTGCACCTTCGACCAGATCAAGAACTCCGGCTACTACCTGGGCGGCGTCCAGCACATCTTCGTGGACTATGTGTTCAAGGTCGGTTCAAAGAGGGTGCGTCTGAACGACGAGGCCCAGGACTACGTCTGGATGCCCGCCAAGCAGGCCCTCCGCGATCTTGACCTCGAACCGAATGCCCGCCATACGGTGGAGTTGTATCAGTCGAATGTGGCTAGCAATTAGAAATGGTGTCGCCTCCAAAAAAAGAGAAGCGAGTCCATATCCAGCAGATTCCGCGGAAGTATCTGCCAAGAGACACCAAAGCGCGAGATTATCTCAAGGAATTGGCAAGGATGATGGCAAATCTGAGGTATACAAACGAACGCGTGCAATACGCAGCACAAATCTGTGCTTTTAACATACGGTCAATAACACATAAACAGGGTTTTGTTCCTCAAAAATCGGAAGTATTTCGACATGTTCAAGGGTTTGTCTACCAGTATGAAAACTATTGTTTTAGAGCGTATGCATTCCGGGAAAAGCTTCTGAAGTTCATTAACGCAGTTCTTCCTGTTGGATTTGATGACCGTGACGTAAAAATTCTTAGCATGACCAGAAATGCCATTGTCAGACGCGCAAGACTGATACCTCTTATCGAGAGATTTGAGAATCGTAAAAATCTAAAGAAAATTATCTCAGATAGAAATTCTCTAACCCATAAACTGTATTACAAGGGAACATTCGATCACTACTTGCGGCCTACAGCATTCGAGCCCAAAAATGACGATGAGCTTAAAAAGTGGTGTATGGTTTGGAAAAAGGAGATCATGGGCAGATCAAAGCTGACCAACGATTTCACTCGCGCAGTTTCTCATATGAACCATGATTTGGCGCGCAAGATTATTAGCTACAAGCAGATACCACGGAGGATTTATAGTTAGGGGCAGTGTAGCCGAAGCTGTTTTGCGCCGGAACAGGATTATTTATAAGTTAGAATATGAGCCCAAACTATAGAGAAGCGATTGAAGAAATTCTTCGCTTTAAAAAGCCTTTTGATAGGATCGCTCCCCGAATCCCCAAGCAGTTAGTTGGAGGACTGGGGGAATTCTATGTTCTACGAAAGCTGGAGAAATTAGGATTACAACCAGAGCATAAGGGCGGGCATAGTGGTTACGATATTTATCTTGCAGATGATAAGCGCATCGAGGTCAGGACTTCCTTGTGGAAAAATGAAGGTGTGTATCCAGATAAAAGTATCAGATTCTGGGGTTGGAAAGTAGAAAGTAGGAACCAGAAAAAGCAGGAAAAGTTTGATTATCTTATAGGTGTTGGACTTACTGATGATTTTTCTAAACCGCAATTCTATATCTTTACTTATAAGCAGGCGTTTTCGGTCGGAAATACGCTGATAAGACGATTTAGTAATATTAAGAAGAAAATTCATTTGTTTGAAAACAAGCGCGCTTATCGAAAAGCCATCAAACTTAGGCCAGCTCTAGTAACTCCATACGAGAGGCGAATAAATCTTAAAAAATCTAAATTTTTAAACAGATGGGAGAAAATCAAATGAGGAGAGCGACCCGCAGCCGTTAAAGCATATTTGCGGATACCTTGGGGTCGTGCATATCAGTTATGGTGTCTTAAAACCTATATTGTGCGACAGTATAGATATATGAATAACGGCCGGTAGAGGGTACTCCTCTGCCGGCCGTCTGGTATCTCTCCCTAATCGGGATGCTCGTTGGGATTGCGCGGCTCTTCTGCCAGCGTTCTCGGCCCCAGGAGGGCCTTGAGTGGGCCGTCGGCGAGCCGCATGGGGGCTTCGGCCATCGCGGCGGCCTCGTAGGGCTCGACTGCGGGCGCGGGTGTCGCGCCCCGCCTCCGATGCTTCCAGCCGCCCTTCCGCTGAAGGTGCAGGACGCTCACGAAGTCCGCTCCCCCGAACTGCCTTGTCTGGACCGTATGCGGATCGGAGGGACCGAGGTTCATCCGCAAGAGGCCCTTGCCGAGCTGGCCCGCGGGCCGCTTCTCGACCCAGAGCACTTTGGCGGGTGCCGCGGCGATGGGTTTGGTGCTGCCGCCGCCCCAGCCGAACTCGATCTGGACGTCGTCACCCGGATTCGCCTTGTCCGCCCAGGAACAGCCCTTCATGAAGACCACGAAGTGGTCCGCTTCCTCGAGTTCGCCAGCGAGGATCTGCTTCATCCGCGCCATCGTCTCGGCATCGTGAACACCTGTCTGGTGCGTGATGAGGAGTTCGTGCCGCATCAGAGCGCCACGATCTCACCCGTTCGGCGGTTCTTCGCCGCAAACGGGAAGAAGGCGGACGGGCGCATGCGGATGACGGTAACGACATC
>CAYSDW010000037.1:0-6999 GCA_964429925.1 uncultured Candidatus Saccharibacteria bacterium
GCCGAGGCGAAGGCCGCCGCGCCGCAGGAGCGCGGTGAGCCGACCGCCGAGAGGATATGGATGTGCCCGCACCCTACTCGATCGAAACGAGAAGATACTCCACCTTCCCGCTCGGCGTCTCCACCATCACCGACGCGCCCGCTTTCTTGTCCAGGAACGCCCGCCCCAGAGGCGATTCGTTCGATATCTTGCCCTTGGCCGGATGGGCCTCTTCCGAACCCACGAGGGTGTAGCGGAACTCCCGGCCGTCCTTCTTGACCGTGAAGGTCGAACCGATCTGCACCGTGTCCTTTCCCGCGGCCTTTTTGATGATGGCCACGTTCTTGATCATGTTCTCGAGCTCGAAAATGCGGCCCGCCACTTGCGCCTGCTCCTCTTTCGCCTCCGAGTATTCGGAATTCTCGGAAAGGTCGCCGAACTCCTTGGCGCGCTTCAGCCGCTCCGCCACTTCGATCTGTTTTTCGGTCTTGAGCATCTCAAGCTCCTTTTGCAGCTCCTCGAGACGCTCCTTGGTCACGTAAAATTTATTGTCTGTCATACAAGGAAGAATTTTTATGCTCCCCCGTTCTCCGGGAGCGCCGGATAATGAAGCGGGTATCTGCCGCGATAGAGCCGCCAGCGGATTGTAACGGTTTCCCACAACACCTGCAAATACGCGGTCGGCTTCACGTGAGAGTGGGGGTCGTTCACCCAGACCACGGGGATCTCCTTGATGCGGTAGTCGAGCGCCCGCGCGAGCGAAAGGATCTCGATGTCGAACCCCCAGCGGTCGATCGTGAGCATCGGGAAAATCTCCTCGACAGCTTCCTCCCGGAACGCTTTGAAGCCGCACTGCGTGTCCCAAATGCCCTTGAGAAGCACGGTTTGAATGAAGAGGTTGCCGAGGTTGCCCAGAAGCCGCTTATGCCAGGGCTGGGGCGGCTCGAGACGCGCGCCTTCGATATCGCGCGAACCGATCACGATGTCGTACCCCTCCTTGAAGTGCGGCAACATCTTGTTGAACTGGTCGATGGACGTGGAGTTGTCCGCATCCGTAAAGAGCCGGATGGCGCCTTTCGCGGCGAGCATCCCCTGCCGCACCACCGCGCCCTTGCCGCGGTTCACCTTGTTGTCGATGAGCTTCAGATTCCTCACAAGCGGGATGAAGCGGTTCACGATCTCGGCGGTCGCGTCCTTCGAGCCGTCGTTGACCACGATGATCTCGTAGCTGAAATCGCACGCATGGAGATGCTTGTCGATATCAATGAGCGTAAGCGGAATGCGCTTCGCCTCGTTGTATGCCGGTATCACGACCGAAAGGAACGGCTTGGCCATAGCGGGTGTTTCTATTATATCTCGAGTGTAAGGATCTCCGGTCCGTCCTCGCCCACAAGCACCGTGTGCTCGAAATGGGCCGCCGTGCTCTTGTCCGCGGTCTCGAAGCTGTCGTCCCGGAGCTGGACCACGCGGTCCGTGCCGAGCGCGACCATGGGCTCAAGGGCGAGCGTCATGCCCGCCTTGAGAAGCAGTCCCTTCCCAGGCGTGCCGTAGTTATACACCACCGGCTCTTCATGGAGACGCCTCCCGATGCCGTGGCCCGTAAGACCGCGCACCACGTGGAACTTCGCTCTGCGCACCGCCTGTTCGATCGCCCAGCCGACGTCGCCCAGGCGCTTGCCGGGCTCCATTGCGGCGATGCCGGCATCAAGCGCGCGCCGCGTCGCTTCGACAAGCCGTTTCTCATCCGCCTTCACGGCGCCGATGAGTATCGTGACCGCCATGTCGGCGCAGTAGCCCTTGTGCCGGAGACCGAAGTCGAGCTTCAGAACATCGCCGTGCTTTAGAGCATATGAGGTCGGGACGCCGTGGACCACCACGCCGCCCACCGAGGCGCAGATGGATGACGGGTACGGACGGAGAGCGCCCTCCGGCCGATAGCCCAAAAAGGCGGGCTCATCGCCGCCTTTCATGATGAGTTGGTGCGCAAGCGAGTCGAGCGCCTTGAGCGTCACGCCCGGCGCGGCCTCGCGCGCTACCGCCGCTACGACACGCGCGAGGCGCCTGCCGGCCTCGCGCATCAGCTCGATCTCGCGCTCCGTCTTTATCATCGCGTGCGCGCTGTCGCTTTCAACCTTCGGTCTATCGCCTTTCGCAAGCTCGCGAACACTTTATACGGCAAGGGTTCGCCGTCGATCGCGATAAGTTTGTAGCCTCGCTTTGTGAGATAGCTGAAGATGGGCTCGGTGCGTTCGCGATATTCAACGAGGCGTTTCTTAATGACCTCGGGGGCGTCGAGCGTGCGCCGATGGAGCGCCGAACCGCAAGCGGGGCAGTGCGGATACTTTACCTTGGGCGAGTACATGAGCGGCCTGCCGCACAGATGGCAGATCCACCGGTTGCCGTTCCGGAACTGCGAGGTTGTGGAACGCACTTTGAGCACGAAGGGAAGAACGCGCTTCTTTCCGTACAGCTGCTCGAGAAGCGGGATAAGCGCTTCCGCCTCCGGAAGCGTGCGCGGCGAGCCGCTGTAGATGATGCCGAAGCCGGCGGCCCGAACCTCGCGTGTCTTCTTCTCCACGATCGCGCGCACCCACGACGGCGTGCACAGAATTCCGGTGTCAAAAAAGCGGCGTTCGCGCTCGATGACCCTGTTCCCTCGATTCGCCGGATCGTGGACCACCTGCTCGATGTACGTGCCGGTATCCAGGTGAAAGAGCCCGAACTTTTCCGCCAGAAGATTCGCTTGCGTCCCCTTCCCGCTGCCGGGAGGACCATAGAGAATAACGGCCAGTTTCATAAGATCAAAGACGCGAATTAAAGCCCCTCGTATTCCCGGACCGTAAGCTGAGAGTCGATCTGCCGCATCGTCTCAAGCGCCACCGCGACCACGATGAGAAGCGCGATGCCGCCGACCTGGAAGAGCGGGCCGCCGATCACGGCCTGCGAAAGCGTCGGCAAGACCGCAATGGCGCCCAGAAAGATAGCGCCTGGCAGCGTGATGCGATTGATGATCTTCTTCAAGAACTCGCCGGTCGGCCCACCGGGGCGAATGCCGGGAATAAAGCCGCCGCCCTGCTGAAGGTTCTTCGAGATCTCCCGGGGGTCGAACGTCACTGCGGTATAGAAGAACGTAAAGACCACGACCAGCGCGAAGTAGAAGACGCTGTAGACGAACGGATTATTGAACGCGCGGGTGATGATGCCGGTAAGGGTCGCCGAAAGCCCTGGCGAGAACGGCGCGAGCATTTGGGCAAAGAACTGCGGAAAGAGCAGGAGGGAGATCGCGAAGATGATCGGGATCACGCCCGCCTGGTTCACCTTAAGCGGCAGATAGCTCGAGACGCCGCCGAAGAGCTTGGTGCCGCGCACGCGGCGCGCATAGGAAATAGGCACCTTACGCTCGCCCTCGTTGATGAAGACGACGCCGGCGATAACAAGCACGCTTACGAGGGCAAAAACGAGATATTTGGTCGGATCTTCGAACGTCGCCGTGCGGAGCTGAAAATACAGCTGTGTGAAATACTGCGGCAATCCGCTCACGATACCCGCGAAGATAATGAGCGAGATGCCGTTGCCGATCTTCTTTTCGGTAATGATCTCGCCGAGCCACATGAGGATAAGGGTGCCGGTGACGATCAGGACCACGTTCCGGATCATCCCGAAAAGATCGAGCGGCTGGAGCACGTTCTGCGAGATGAGCAGGTTCAGGAAACCATAGCCCTGCAGCGCCGCGAGCGGCACGGTGAGATAGCGGGAGATGCGGTTGAACTTCGCTCGGCCCGCAGGACCCTCCTCGTAGTAGAGCTTCTTGAGATTCGGGAAGACCATGGTGAGAAGCTGCATGATGATGGTCGCTGTGATGTAGGGACCAACACCGAGCATCGCCACCGAAAGATTGGAGAGGCCGCCGCCCGAGAAAATGTTCAAAAAGCCCAAGAGCTGATTCGAGGAGAAGAAGTTGCGCAGTTGTTCGATATCCACGCCCGATATCGGAATGGCCGCAAAAAGCCGGAACACCACGAGGAGCCCGAGAACCGTAACGATCTTGTTCCGCAGCTCTGCGATACGGAACACTTGTAGCGCCTTGTCGAACATTTAGATGAGTATGTATTTCCCTTTCTTTTCGTCGCGAATGACCCGGCCTCCGTCGAGCGTGATCACGCGGCGTTCGAGGTGATTAATGATCTCCTTGTCATGGGTCGCAAGAATGACCGTCGTGCCAAGTTCGTTGATCTTGAGGAGCAGCTTGATGATCTCCGCCGTGTTCGCCGGATCAAGGTTGCCCGTCGGTTCGTCGGCTACGATCACTTCGGGGCGGTGGATCATCGCTCGGGCGATCGCCACGCGCTGCTTCTCGCCTCCCGAGAGCTCATGCGGAAAGTTGTTCATCCGTTCGCTTAACCCCACCATGTCGAGGACCTGGGGCACAAGCTCCACGATCTCCCGCTGGACGCGGCCCGCTACCTCGAGCGCGAACGCCACGTTCTCGTAGGCGTTCTTGTTCGGCAAAAGACGGAAGTCCTGAAAGACCACGCCGATATGCCGCCGAAGCTGCGGCAGTTCGTTGGCCTTCAGCTTGTTCACGTCGTACGAACCGAAGACGATCCTTCCCCGGCTGGGCTGTTCCTCGCCGATCAAAAGCTTGATGACGGTCGATTTGCCCGCTCCGGACTTGCCGACCAGGGAGACGAACTCGTTCGGCTCGATCTTGAACGTGACGTCCTCCAGGGCCGTCGAGCGGCCGTTGCCGTAGAGTTTTGATACGTTCTGAAAGATGATCATAGAAGAAAGCCGCCTTTATCGGACATCGGCGGACCGCCCTAATTCTATCTCGGCCTCGATGAATTTTTCAAGGTTTCCCCCGAGCACCTCCTCGACCTGCGTCGTTTCCGCGCCGGTACGGTGATCCTTCACGAGCTGGTAAGGATTCTGTACGTACGAGCGGATCTGGCTCCCCCACTCCGGCTTTGCTTTGACGCGCAGCTCGCCCAACTCCTTGGCTTGCGTCTCCTCCATTAATTTGAAGAGCTTCGCGCGCAAAAGCTTCATCGCCCGTTCGCGGTTCTGCGATTGCGAACGCTCCGCCCGGCAGGCCGCGACAACGCCCGTCGGCACGTGAACGATGCGCACCGCGGTTTCCACCTTGTTCACGTTCTGCCCGCCCGGGCCGCCCGCGCGAGAGAGCTCGATCTTAAGATCTTCCGGAGGGATCGCGAATTTTTCTTCCTCGATCTCCGGCAGTTCGGGAAGCGCTTCGACGAGCGCGAACGAGGTGTGCCGCAAGTCCTTTGCGGAAAACGGCGATATGCGCACGAGGCGATGCACGCCGGACTCCCGTTTCAGATAGCCGTACGCATACTCCCCTTTTATTTCGAGGGCCGCGCTTCGAAGCGGACGGCGCCCGGTCTTCGACTGAAAATCACCGAGCGACTCGTCGATCACGCGCGTCTTCCAGCCGCGTGAAGCGGCATAGCCCTGGTACATCAGAAGGAGCATTGCCGTCCAATCTTCCGCATCCTGCCCGCCCACACCGGCGAAAATGGATAGAGTGGCGTTCTGCTTGTCGTAGGGGCCCGAGAACAGCTGTTCCGTCTCAAGCGCGCGGAACGTCCGGCGCAGAGCGTAAAACTCATTCTCGTCCGGAGCTCCAAGAAGAAGCTCCAAGCCGGCCGCGAGGTCGTCGTAGCGCTTTAAAAGATTCTTGAGTTGGCCGTATTCCTTCGTTTTTGCCTCGGCTGCGGCTGGATTTTTCCAGAGATCCGGGTCGCTTATTTCGAATTCCAGCTCTTTAAGCCGTGCGCGCTTTTTTTCCTGGTCAAAGCCACCCGCCTAAGCGGCGGGCATCCTCTTGCAGTTCTTTGATGCTCTTTGCGAGTTCTTCGTGCGTCATAACGTTTGATCTCTGAGCCACCTCCCGGATTCGAACCGGGGACCCACGCTTTACGAAAGCGTTGCTCTACCGCTGAGCTAAGGTGGCGGTCACTCGGGGCGAGGAGCAAGCCGGGCCGCGAGCATGAGCGCGAGCGCCAGTAATCCTACATCCCGGAACGTGATGAGGTCAACGCCGGTCGCGAGAAGAATACCGGCCATGTTCGCGGCTCCGAAGACCGCTCCCCAGAAGGCGCCGACGCCGACGAGCAGTGCCGCTCCCGCAGCAAGTTCCAGAACGGCATGGAACGCGAGAAAGGTCTCGCGGCTCACCGCAACCTCGACCGCGGTCGGCACGAAACCTATCCAATCCTCGGGCGAAAACAAGCTCCACGCCCCGGCATAGATCAAAACAAAACCCAGGCCGAGGCGGCCGATCTCCACTTCGTACTTTCGAACGACTCCGAGAATCTTCCCCATGCGGCTGTATTGTATAGTATACTATCAAAATCGTGGCCACGAAAGCAGAGGCGCAAGCGCGCGTGCAATCTCGCAAAGAAAAGATCCTCGACGTCCGGAACCTGAACGTCGTGTTCGGCGATTTTATCGTACTCGAGGACATCTCTTTTTTCGTCGAGCGCGGCGAGGCGCTCGCCATCATCGGTCCCAACGGTTCCGGCAAAACCACCCTCTTCCGGGCGCTCCTCTCCGCCATTCCGTACACCGGCACCGTGCGCTGGGCGCCGCAAACGAAGATCGGTTACGTGCCGCAGAAACTCGATATTGACCGGCAGTTGCCGCTCACCGCGCGCGATTTTCTCCACTCCAAAGCACGCGTCTCGGGCGCCGGGAGGGAGGATGTGGAGCGTGCGGCGGCCTCCGTGCGGCTCGAAGACGCCGTGCTCGAGCGGAATTTGGGCGAGCTGTCTTCGGGGCAGTTCCAGCGCGCCATGATCGCGTTCGCCCTGATCGGCAAACCGAACGTCCTCCTCTTCGACGAGCCGACGGCGAGCGTTGACGTCGCAGGCGAAGAAGAGGTTTACGAGACGCTTCACCGGCTTCAGGACGAGCACGGGCTCACGCCTCTCCTTATTTCCCCCGATCTTCATCTCGTCTACCGCCATGCGACCACGGTCCTCCGCGTGACTCGGC
>CAYSDW010000038.1:0-6960 GCA_964429925.1 uncultured Candidatus Saccharibacteria bacterium
AAATCGCAGCAGCGATCCGTGCATGCGCTCGATCATCACTTCTCCCTCCGCTTGAGAGAGGGGCGGCGGATGGAGCAGGCGCGTTCCTCTCTCCCCTTCTCCACGATCTCGAGCACCGTGACGCCGGCGCACACGAGCACCTCGGCCGCCCGGTGGACCGGGACATCCTCCATTTCCGGGAGCACGCGAAGGTCGCGGATGCCCCAGTAGCGGGGGTTGGCGGGAGCGTGCCGGGTGGCGCAGTACTCGACCATCCGCACCCGCGCCTCCCGCGGCGTGAACGCGACGATGCCCATCACGGGGAAGGTCCGCTCGCCCACGGCGGTACGGTAGGTCGGCACGGCGAGAAAGATCTTCTCCTCGGCGACGCCGGACTGTATCCTCATCCAGCGCGGCCAGTTGTCCACGTCGCGCGCGGCCGAATCCATCTCGCGCTTCAGCCACCCGTCGCGGGGCATGCCCGTCCTCCTTGCAAGAAATGAAATTACCGAGGTCAGTGTACGATTCGCGCTTCGGCTCGTCAAACAAGTTTCGGCCCCGCAGGAGGCGGGGCCGAACGATATCAGAACTTCACTCCGAAGAGTCCAAGGTACGACTGCATCCCCGACCCCACGACCCAAAGGACGGCGAGGACGAGCGCGATGAGCGCGAGCTCCTTCACGAGCCACTTCGTATCGTGCCAGAGGTCTTTGAGCATGCCGGCGTCCTCCTCTACCACCCGAAGATGAGCGACCAGAGCGAGGAGAGCCCCGACTGCACCCAGCCGCCCGTGATGTAGTCGAGCAGAATGACCCCGATCACGATGAGCATGAACTTGATCGCGCCCCCGATCGCCTGGGGGTTCCCCGGCCGGTTGCACCGCCACTCGGGCAGGCCCCGCTCTTGGAACGAGAGGTAGCTCTGCTCCCTTCCCTCTCTCGGAAAAGAGTAGTCGCAGCCCCAGACGGACTTGTCCGAGCCGCAGACCTCGCAGTGCGCGAGGCAGGAACCCTCGGAGCACTCGTCACAGACAGCACTGCCGCCGTACTCCCTCTCCATGAGAACCTCCGGAACGTTGCTAATTGTAAGCCAGAACTGCTACCATTACACACAATAGCCGTGCGAAAATCAACTGCTTATTTTATCGGCATCGGGGGCATCGGCATGAGCGCGCTTGCGCGCTTTTTTGCAGCCGAGGGCTGGCGGATCGAGGGCTCCGACCTCTCCCTCACCCCCCTCCTCAAGGAGCTCAAAAAGGAGCGGATGCGCATCCATCTCGGCCACAAGGCGAGCCGTATCCGCCGGAAGCTCGGGATGGTCATCTACAACAACGCCATCCCCCGGGACAACCCCGAATGGAAGCGCGCCCGGCGCCTTATGCTCCCCTGCTACTCCTATCCGCAGGCCGTGGGCGAGATCACCAAACGCTTGACCACCATCGCGGTCGCCGGCTCGCACGGCAAGAGCACCACGACGGCGCTCCTCGGCCTCATGCTCGCCGCGGGGCGGCAGGACCCCACGGTGCTTGTCGGCACCAAGGTCAAGGAGTTCGGGAACAAGAACTTTCGGAGGGGCAAGAAGAAGTTTTTTGTTTTTGAGGCGGACGAGTTCAAGCGCGCGTTCCTGGAATACCATCCGTACGCGGCGGTGGTGACGAACATCGACCGCGAGCATCTCGACGTCTACAAGAACCTCGACGGCGTGAAGGAGGCGTTCCTCAAGTTTCTTGCGAACGCGGACCCGCGGGGCTTTCTGGTCTTGAACAAGGACAACGAAGCGCTGTTTTCGCTCAAGGAAAAAATACAGCACAAGAAGATATACTGGGTTTCCGCGCAGTCGAGCTCCAAAGACGTAGAGGCGGTGAAGAACCACATCCGCATCCCGGGCGCGCACAACCTCTCGAATGCGCTCCTCGCACTCAAGGCCGCGACGGCTCTCGGCGTGCCGGAGGAGAAGTGCCTTAGGGCGCTTGCGGCCTATAAGGGCTCATGGCGGCGCATGGAGTACAAAGGCATGTTCCGGGGCGCGAAGGTTTACGACGACTACGCGCACCACCCCACGGAGCTCCAGGCGACCATCCGGGCCGCGCACGAGGCCCACCCGGGAAAGAAAGTATGGGCCGTCTTCCAGCCGCACCAAAAGGAACGCCTCAAGCTCCTCTTCGCCGAGTTCACCAAGGCGTTCGAGGGCCTGGACGGACTCATACTGCTCGACATCTATCAGGTCGCGGGCCGCGATGAAAAGCCGTCCAAGATCACCTCCCAAGCGCTTGCGGACGCGGTGCGCTACGGCGGCCGGAGCCCCCGGCAGGTCATCTATGCCGCAAATCCCAAGGAGCTTCCGAACATCCTTTCGCTCAATGTCGGGCGTTTCGGCAAGCTTTCGGATACGGTCATCCTCATGGTGGGCGCCGGAAACATCGCGGAATACACGAAATTTCTCGTGGAATAGACGCCCCATGTCGCTTTGGGACTACAAGAACGTCGAGGAGTTCAAAGAGAAGGCGGGCTACGTCATCGACGGAGTGTGGTTCCCCCGCGTGACGAAGATATTGGAGATCAAGGCAAAACCGGCGCTCTATTTTTTCTATGGCCAGGCGGCGAGCTACCGGGACGCGCGCGCGATAACCGAGAAGTCCGCCGAGGAGGGCACGGCGATGCATGAGGCGGTGGAGGGCATCCTCACGGGAAAGAGCGACCCCATCCCCGAAGAGGTGCGGCCGGGAGTCGAGGCGTTCCGTGAGTTCATGGACGAGAAGAACATCCAGGTCGCTCCGGAGCACGTGGAGCGGCGCATCGTGAACCACGACCACCGCTATGCGGGCACCATCGATACGCTCGCCCTTATCGATGGCCGGTTCGGCGTTCTCGACATCAAGACCTCGCAGGCCATCTACCGCGACTACAATCTCCAGACATCGGCGTACATGGACGCCATGAAGTACGAATTCCCGAACCTTCAGACGCGCTGGATACTGCGCATTGACCAGATAAAATCCTGCCTGCGGTGTGGCGCCTCGATGCGGCCCAAAGGCGGTCGCGAGAAGGTCCGCCCCGGACCCGTCCGCGGCGTTCAGCTCTGCGCGCCCGAAGAACACGACTGGAGCGAGCTTAAAGGCGTAGTGGAGCTCAAGGAGTCCCCATACTGGGAGCAGGACTTCCTGGCCTTCTTGGGCGCAAAGAAGCTCTGGGAATGGGAGAACGAGGGTTGGCTCGAGAAGGCGGGATACTTATAAACGAGAACGCCGCCCAGGGGGGCGGCGAATGGACTGCTATACGCCGAGGTCGCTGCCGCCATCGAAGATGGCGGCGCTCGGACCCGACTTGTGGACGGACCAGACGGGGTAGTTGGGGAATGGCGTGAGGATGTCGACCATGATGTTTCCGAGCACCTTGGCGTTCACCGTAAGCTCGTACTTGTGCCACTCGCTCATGCCGCCGACCGAGATGCGCGTCGAGAGCGTCCGCGCCACCTCGTCCTTTACCTTGCCGGAGATCGGCGCGATGACGATGGTCGCAAAGGCGCGCTTGGCTCGGTTCCGCTTGCCGTTCGCGACGTAAGGCAGAACCTGCCCCAGGGCGTCCTGGAAGGCCTTGATGATCTCGTGGGAACCGTCGCCGCGCTCCACGTGGACGGGATCAAATTTCTGCCGCTACTCTACAACATAAACCCCTGCTCTTCAAGAGTTCGTCCGAATAAAAAATACGCTGGTTTTTATGGAAAAGCCAGCAAACCGTTGTTTTCGGGAGGGGCAGAGTGCCCCTTGTTGCGGCATTCCTGCCGTCAGCTTCTCACAACCCAGGCCCGGAGGCCCTGCTTCACGACGGTGAGCTCGCGCTCGTCCTTGCAGTGGTCGAGGAGCTCGAGCACGGTGCCGAGCATCTTTTTCTGCATCTGCCAGGCAAAGAGGAGCGTCGGACTCCCTTCGGGACCCATGGCCGTAGCCCGCGAACCCTCATCTGTGTAGACGAGCTCGAGGGCCTTGGTCACGATGTGCGGCTCGGCGAGCCGCAGCAGCAGGATGAAGGCCTTGTCGTTCGTGTTCTGTGCCATCAGGCACCTCCTTCGTTCGGGTGTCGTGCTGTGCGATAGAATACGATACTTTGCGGTTTCTGTCAAACCTCCCCTGCTCCCCGCCGGCCGTTCATTCCAAGTGGTCCAGATGCGCGAGGTCGTTCCACGTGACTACCCGCCAGCCGCTCTCCTTGCGCTCGATGACCGACACTCCGGTGTTCGAGGACTTAAAGCCGTGGTAGAAGCGGAGGAAGTCGCGCGGAGCGACCGCCGGCCCGAAGAGCGCGGCCGCAAGCGTCATCTTGATGAAAGCGCCGTGGCTTACCGCAAGGATATGTTTCTCCGTCCGGCTCTCGAGGCGGCGCAGAAGCTCCAGCGCTCGGGCGCGGAACTCGTAGAAATTTTCCTCGTCGGAATAGCGCCAGACATCATCGCCTTTTTCGTAGTTCTCGATGATGAGATCCTTGATCGTTTCCACTTCCGGAGCGCGGCTGGGCCGGCCTTCGATCTCCGAGGGGCGCCGAAGCTCGACCAGGATGTCGAGCTCTTCGATCGGCTTTCCGATCCCCTTGTTGATGATGAGGGCGGTTTCTTTGGCGCGGAGGTAGGGGCTCGCAAGCACCGCGTCAAAGGGCACGCGTGCGAGGCGCTCCGCGAGGAACCCCGCCTGCTTGCGGCCGAGCTCCGAAAGCGGAACTTCGGGGTGCTGGTGAAGGTGCTGGGCGTTAAATTCGCTTTCGCCGTGCCTTACGAAGTAGACGAGCATTTTTCGATGATAATAGGGGTCGGCTGGTATTCGAATGCTACGAGGTATCCCGCAAGGAAGCTTGCGGAGCTCAAGAGAAACGCTGCGGCGTAGACGAGAACCTTCGAACGGGAAATTGACATTGAAGCGATTTTCTCCTACTATACTACCCGTATCCCGTAAGGCACAAATTCAATGGCCCATACAAAATCCGGCGGCTCAACAAAACTCGGTCGCGAATCCCGCTCCCAGCGATTGGGCATCAAATGCCAGCACGGCGAGAGGGTGGCTGCAGGCCAGATCATCATCCGCCAGCGCGGCACGAGCTATCTTCCGGGGCTCAACGTCGGGCGCGGCAGTGATGACACGCTCTACGCCCTCAAAGACGGAGTGATCCGCTATCGCTCGAAAACAAAAACGCGCTTCGACGGCAAGCGCCGCCTTGCTACGCAGGTGTCAGTAGAACGGTGATCGAAGCGGTCACGCCGGGCCCAAACTCGATCTCGACACGGTGCGCCCCCAACTGCTTAAGGGGGCGTTCCAATTTCACGAGAACGTCTCGGAAACCCTTCTGTGCAAGCGCCTTCTGAATGTCCTTCGCGCCGACCGGACTCCAGACCTCGCCCCTCTCCCCCGCTTTCACCTCTAAGGGCAGCTCCATTCCTTCGAGGCGCGCCGCCGCGCCGCGATGCTCGAGGAGCAGCTCCTCGCGGTGCTTTTCTTCTTTCGCCTGCCGCAGGGAGGCCTCGCGGATGACCCCCTCCGTTGCCACCTGCGCGAGGCCTCGGGGAATAAGGAAGTTCCGCCCGTAACCGTCCGGCACGGTCTTGACCTCGTTTTTCTTTCCTACGCCGGGAACGTCGCGCACCAGGAGGACCCGCATGGATCGTTACAGCTGCGCCCGCGCTTTTTCGATCTCCTTTTTTATCTCCTCCAAAGCGCGGTCGAGTTGGGGGTCTCGCTTCGCCTCGAGATCCTTCTCGGTCCGCTTCACCTCGATATCCGGTTCGAGGCCGTTCTTGTCGATGATCGTTCCTTTTGGCAAAACCCAGTGGGCTACGGTGATCTTAAGCGTGGAGTCGTCCGCGAGATGAGTGATCTGCTGGACCGTGCCCTTTCCGAACGTCTTTTCGCCGATAAGCTTCACGCCGCGCAGATCGCGAAGCGCGCCCGCCAAGATCTCCGACGCCGACGCCGAACCCTCGTTCACGAGGACCACGACCGGTATGTCCACGAGCGCTTCATTGCCGCGGGCTTTGAGCGGTTTGCGCTCGCCGCGCGCATCCTCTTCGCTTACCACGGTCGCGCCGCGTTCCACGAACCAGCCGGCAAGGTCCACCGCCACTTCCAGAAATCCGCCCGGATTGTTGCGAAGATCGAGCACGACGCCCTCCGCCTCCTCCTCGGAGGCCCGGGTCATGGCGCGGTAAAAGAACGAATTGGCGTTCTCGTTGAAATTATAGAGCTGCACGTATGCCACGTTGCCGTCCTTGATCTCCATGTCCAGGGTTGGCACGGTGATGACCTCGCGCGTGATGGCGAACGCGCGGGACGCGTCCCAGCCCTCGCGAAGGATCTGGAGCTTCACGACGGTGCCGGGTTCGCCGCGGATCTTCTTGACCGCCGCCTGCACGTTCAGCCCGCGGGTATTCTCGCCGTCGATCTCCAAGATCATGTCGCCCGCGAGAACGCCCGCGCGCTCCGCAGGCGTATCCTTGAGGGGCGCGACGATGATAAGCTGCTCGTTCCGGATGCCGATCTCCATGCCGACCCCGCCGAAGATGCCGTTCAGGTCCTCCGCGAACTTCTCAGAGTCCTCCGGGTTGAAGAACTCGGTGTAGGGGTCGTCGAGAGCGCCCACGAGGCCCTTGATGGCGCCATAGATAAAGTTCTGGTCGGCGATCTTTTCGCCGTCGATATGATCGTCCTTGAGCCTCTGCCACGCCTCCCAGAAGACGCTAAAGTCGGCATCGGGGTTTTCCGGATCCATGTTGCTGACCCCGGAGATGACGATGTTCTTGGTTTGGGTAAGGCCGTACTCGAAACCGCCGAAAAAACCTGCTCCGAAGACGGCTCCGGCGATAAGGAGAACTGCCGCGAACAGAATGATCCTGCGTTGCATAGATCTTAGTATATCTCGTTAAACGGCACGCTGCCCAGACAGTCATAGCGCGGGCCCCCGTCTCCCGGAAGCGATTCCATGAGGTCCAGGGAGAGCGCCT
>CAYSDW010000039.1:0-3685 GCA_964429925.1 uncultured Candidatus Saccharibacteria bacterium
CTTTCAAGCTGTAGCCAAACGCCGACAAAGAATCCGCCTCTGGCGGATTTTTTGTTTCAATCCTCTTCCGGCACGCCATCGTGTAGAATCCTTGTCATCGTCTCCTCGTTCATCCCCCAGAACGGCACAATGCTCCAAAAGAATTTCTGCCCGTTCTCTATCTGTTTAACGATAATTCGCACTCTATTTCTTTTCAAAACGGCGATAAATTCATAATAAGTTACCGGTTTCAAAATAATATCTGTCCTGTTATTCATTCGTATCCGTTCAAATTTTTTTGTTTCAAGTATTCCCTGCAGTGTATGAGACGATTTCAATATCTCTGGCGCTAAATGCAACAGTTTAAATCTCATATACTGATCTTTTTCCAGGCGAGCTTTTTCTCTCCGTTTGAATTTAAGATGCTCGAGACCTTGCGCACCAAAAGAAACTTTATCTCCGAGGAACGGGCAAGATACTTCACCGAGTGATTTATAGAGTTCTTCACCATTCTTTTTTACTTCTCTAAACTGCTGGTCAGTAAACTCAATCATGGCAGTTATTCTACCTCACGTATACACAATCCAAAGAAAGGCTCTTGGCGAGAGTACCCGGCCTGTAAAAACAACCGCCGGCGCTTCGCGCCGGCGGTTGTTTCGCTGCGCTTCGCGCAGTTTACATCATCCCTGACGGGTTGCAGGCGCGGCAATCCTTCTTGTGTCCGAAGACGAGAACGAGCGCCGAGAGACCGACAAGCAGGTAGACGAGATTCTCAACCGTCGGCCATGCGCCGAGGAGGAGGTTCACGACATTCCAGTTGCCGCCCGCCCAGCCCCCGAGCGCGACGAGACCCCAGTTGAGGCCGCCGACGACCACGAGGATGAACGCGATAACGTGTAACTTCATGCGGGTTGAAAGATGGTTAAAGCGGGGGTGGTGGTCCGCTTCCCCTAGTATGACTCATTTCTAGGCGGCGCGGAGACCCCCTGTGCAAAACGCGGTGCGTGATACTATGCGGATGTGACGGCGGCAAAAAATAAAAGGGAATACCGGACCTTTTCGCTCGTTCCCGGCGTTCTTACCGACACGAAGCGCACTCTCTCTCCCGCCGAGCAGGAAAGGCGCCGGCGCCTGCTCGCCGCGCTCGCCAAGAGCTCCCAATTCCTCGCAATCGAGAAGCGCATCGATACCATCCTCGAAGGCATCGCCAAAAGCATTGGAGAGGCCATCCACGCCAAATACGTGAACTTCTGGGATTTCACCCCCGACAAGAAGAGCGTCTATATCCGCGCGGCCTACGGCATGCAGCAGCAGTACATCAATCATTCGAAGAAGGACCCTCTGCCGCTCGGCAGCGCGTGGATAGGCAGGGCCATGCAGACCGGCAAAGTATGGGCGACCTCGAACGTCCAGAAGGACCCGCGCCTCCCGCGCTCATGGCTTCCCGCGGTCAAAAAGCAGGCCTACCACGGGCTCATGTGCATGCCGCTTAAGATAAAAGACCGCATCACGGGCGGCATGTGCGTATATTACGAAAAAGTGCACGAGTTCGACCCGTTCGAGATGGCCATCGCGGGGATCGTCGCGAACCAGGCCGCGACCGCCGTTGAGAACGGCCGCATATTCGACGAGCTCGGGGCGGAACGCCTTAAGACGCTCTCCATCGTGCGCAGTTTGAACGACGGCCTCATCATGTATGACCTCGACGACGCCATCGTCTTTTTCAATCCGCGGGCCGAGGAGCTCCTGTGGCTCACGGCAAAAGACGTCGTCGGGAAGCGCCTCTCCAAATCCTTTGCCGGAGACGACGCCTACCGCAAGAACCTCTACGCCATCTACGGCCTTCCCCAGGCCGATTACGAGGACAAGGAATACGTCACGGAAGGTCCGCATCGCGTCGTCCTCCTTGTCACCCGCATCCCCGTCCGAGATGAAGCCGGAACCAAAATAGGCACTGTGCAAGTGCTCCACGACGTCACCCACGAGCGGGAGGTCGAGCAGTTGAAATCGCATTTCCTCACTATCGCCTCGCACCAGATGCGCACGCCGCTCGCCGGCATCAAGTGGGCGCTCGAAGCGCTCCTCAAGGAGCCGGCGCTTACGGGCGCCCAGAAGAACATCCTCGAGGAGACCTCGAGGACGAACGAGCGGCTGATACGCCTCACGAACGACCTCCTCGACGCCTCCCGCATCGAGGAAGGTCAGTTCGGCTACAATTTCGAGTCCATCGACCCGGCCACGGCCGCACAGAACGTCGTTTCCCTGTTCAAAGCAGACGCGGACCGCCGCGGCGTCAAGCTCGTATTCGTCGAATCGGGAAGCGCGCTCCCGAGGGTGAGCGCCGACCGCGAGAAAATAGAACTCGCTATCGGGAACCTGGTGGACAACGCCGTCCGCTATACGCTAAGCGGCGGGACCATCACGCTCTCGTTCCGGGCGGACAAGGATGCGCTCAATCTCGACGTGCGCGACACCGGCATCGGCATCCCCGAGAGCGACCAGCCGTTCATTTTCAACAAATTCTTCCGCGCCAAGAACGCGCTTCTGCGGGAGACGGAGGGCTCCGGCCTCGGCCTCTACATCGCGAAGAACATCGTCGAGCATCACCGCGGGACCATTCGCTTCGTGTCAAAAGAAAATAGCGGGACGACCTTTACGGTCCGGTTCCCGCTATCTTCGGAAAAGACGCCTGCGAGGTAGGCCGTTACGTCTCTTTGTCGAACACGGTCCTCTGCGCGAAGCCATAGAGGCCCTCTTTCTGCAATATAATCCGGCGCAGGTACGCGGTCACGAGCCCGATTGCGAGGCCGACCAGGATGAGGCCTCCATACGGGAACATGGCATCGAACGCCACATCGAGCGAATATGCGCCTGCGAATCCGCCGAACACATACGCGAAGTAGCCGGCGAAGGAGAAGAAGTACGCGGGCGCGAGCTCGAATAGATTGGTGAGCTCGAGCGTCACGATAGTGAACGCGACGAGGAACACGGTCAGCGGGAGCGCCCATGTGGCGCCCGAGACACTGCCTATCTGCGGGGCGAGCCACAGCGTCACGTACCCGAACACGATGCCGCCAAGCAGGCCGACGATTTCCTTCGGGATGCGCTTCAACTTCGTCGCGTCTGGGTCATAGACGAAATACATCGGCCAGCTGATGAAAGGGACCCAGAGCGCGAGATTGTAATACTGCCCGACGAGCACCCACCCTGCCGCAAATGCGGCGACCATGAGCGACACGGGAAAGAATTTAGTAAAGCTCATATTTTTTATTAACGGCTGCTAATGAGGCCTGTTCAGAATTTCGATGACTTTGCCCGTTATCTCCTCAACCATGCTGTTCGCTTTGACGAAATATTCTTCCGCACCCAAGTCCATGCCGCGCTGCATGTCTTCCTTGCTTCCCAGATTCGAGAGGATGAGCACGGGAATCGCCTTTGTCGATTCGTCGCGCTTCAGCTTCTCCAAGACATCGAAGCCGCTTACGCCCGGAAGGATGAGGTCGAGAAGCACGATATCCGGCTGTTCGGCTTTGATGCGCTCGAAGGCCTTCGTCCCGTCGTTGACGGAAATAACCTGTAACTGCCTGCCGATAAGCTGTGTGGCAAGGATTCCCGACATCAGCGGGTCATCCTCGACCAACGCGACCTTTTTCGCTTGTTCCGTCACACGCATAATTCTACAGGAACCGAAGAGAACGGCTATCCC
>CAYSDW010000039.1:3785-6875 GCA_964429925.1 uncultured Candidatus Saccharibacteria bacterium
CGCCAGGGCGCGCGCGAGACCGCGGTCGTTACCCATCATCATTTTCTCAAGATGCTCATCGCATATCTTCTCTATCGCGAGCGCCTCCACGCCGCTGATTTCATAAAACTCTCGTTCTTCAACATTTCCGACAACGCCGGCATCACCATCTGCGAATTCCACCCGTGGAGAATCTTCTCCCCCACCCGCGGCTGGGAGGTCGTCTCCTACAACGAACAGCCGGGATGAAGGATGTCGTAAACCCATCATCATAAAATCTTCAGCTCCTAATATCCTTATCTTTGACGACCGGATGATGATAAGGACATTGACATATCGAGGATAAAGAGGAGTATGGCGAGTGGAAGTGAGCGCGCCTGATGTGTAGGCGCTTTGTAGTACAACCGTAAGGTGATTCCTTACACGGATAGCCGACAAGGAAATTCAAATGACAGTCAAACAGAAAGACCTGAAAGTTGCCTCGCCGCAGTGGGTTGCCGCATGGAAGAAGAATCTTGCTGATGATTTCGCCATGCGCTGTATGCTGGAGCCAAATCCCAATTACCTACGTTTCTGGATGGAGTTGTTCTTGATGGATGGAGCCAATGGCATCTATCAAATACGGTTTGAACGGTTCTTGGGAGATACGATAGCGCCACCAAGAGTTCTCGCAACAAAATATGATGGCCCGCTAGAGGCATTTCTCGATGATCTCGAAAATTTTTGGACCGGCCAAGGAAACTATCTGGTGATTGATAGTCTCGCGCTTGCAATACCACATCGCGCGTTTATCCGACCGCTCGGCAGCGATAAGGTAGTTCTGTTGCCGACAAATCACCCGGTCCTTATGGCGAACTATGGCGCTGTTCGCGAGTGGGCGTATCAAGCAAGAAGAGGGCGCGTGAGAATCTCCGATGGAACCTCTGAGGTTCGGTACTCGAATACGGAGGAGGTAGTTTGGCAAATGTTTGAACGACGCTTCAGAATGTTTCTCTACCGGCAGCAACTATCGATCATCAGGGACACGGTCGGAGAAGTTGTTCCCGCGCGTGGTTAACGACCTTCGTGACTCTCACAAAAAGCCGGGCTCGTCCCCGGCTTTTTTATTTGTATTGAAGTCTAACTTCAATACTTAGTAATCCATCCCGCCCATGCCGCCTTGCGGCATTTCCTTTTTCGGCTCGGGAATCTCCGCGATGGCGGCTTCGGTCGTGAGAAGGAGCGCGGCGGCGGAAACGGCGTTCTCAAGCGCCATGCGCTGCATCTTTACCGGGTCAACGATGCCCTCGGCGAGCATGTCTTCAACGACCTCGTCGATGAGCGCGTTATAGCCGGCATTCGCCTTACCCCCCTGCACCTTTGAGACGATGGTCAGCGTGTCGTCCTTGCCGGCGTTAACCGCTATCTGCGCGAGCGGCGTCTCCAAGGCGCGAATGACGATGTCGTACCCGGACCTCTCGTCCGTGCTCATTCCTTTCTGTCCCGCCGCTTGCCCTGAACTTTGTTGAAGGGCGAGTTTCTTCGCGACTTTCGCGAGCGCCGTACCGCCGCCCGCCACGATACCCTCTTCGATGGAGGCCTTTGTCGCTTTCACCGCGTCGTCTATTTTATCCTTCAAGTATTTCATCTCGGTCTCGGTCGCCGCGCCCACCGAAATGACCGCCACGCCGCCGGAGAGTTTCGCTATCCGCTCTTCGAGCTTCTCTTTGTCAAATGTCGAATCGGTATTCTTCATCTGCGTCTTGAGCTGCGCGATGCGCTCCGCGATGTCCGCTTTCTTCCCCTTCCCGCCCACGATGGTCGTCGCGTCTTTGCCCGCCACCACGCGCGTGGCTTTGCCGAGCATGGAGAGGGTCGCGTTCTCGAACTTGATGCCGACTTCCTCGGTGATGACCTGGCCGCCGACTACGGTCGCGATGTCGGCGAGCATCTCCTTCTTTCGGTCGCCGTAGCCCGGCGCCTTGACCGCGAGCACCGAGAAGGTGCCGCGCAATTTGTTCACCACGAAGGTCGCGAGCGCATCGCCCTCGACATCCTCCGCGATGATGACGAGTTCTTTCTTGCCCGACTGCGCGACCTTCTCCAGGAGCGGCAGTATCTCCTGCACATTCCCTATCTTCTTATCGGTGAGGAGAATGAGCGCATCTTTCATCTCGGCTTCCATGCGCTCCGGATTCGTGACCATGTAGGCGGAGACGTAGCCCTTGTCAAACTGAAGCCCCTCCACGATTTCATGGGAAAGCTCCATGCCCTGCGATTCTTCCACCGTCACGACGCCGCTCGCTCCCACTTCCTCTACCGCCTCGGCAATGATGGACCCCAGCACCTCGGACTCCGCCGAGATGGAGGCGACCTGCTTGACCTCCGCCTTGCCGGCAACCGGCTTTGCCATTTTCTTCAGCTCCGCAAGCGCACTATCCTTTGCCTTCTCCATGCCGCTCCTGATAGCCATCGCGTTCGCGCCTTTCATCACGTGCGAGAGCCCCTCTTCGACAAGCGCTTCAAAGAGCACGACCGAGGTCGTGGTGCCGTCGCCGGCGGTGTCGTTGGTCTTATTCGCCACCTCCTTCACTATCTCGGCGCCCATGTTCTCAAACCGGTCTTTGAGCGAGATTTCCTTCGCGATGGAGACGCCGTCGTTGGTGATGCGCGGCCCGCCGTAGCTCTTCTCGATGACGACGTTGCGCCCCTTGGGGCCCAAGGTCACCTTCACCGCGCGCGCCGCTTGCGCGATGCCCTTGGCTATCCGCTTGCGCGCGTCTTCGGAAAAAATAATTTGTTTTGCCATAAGCGATTTAAAGTTGAATCAAACTGATATCGGATTCGGGAAGCACGTAATATTCTTGGCCGTCTATTTTCAGCGGCTCGTCCCACGGCTTCTTGAAGACGACGATGTCGCCGTTCTTCACTTCCATCGGGATTCTGTTACCGGCATCATCCCGCCGGCCGGGGCCCACGGCGACGACCGTGCCCTTCATCAGCTTCTCCTTCTCTACCGTCTCGGGGATGATGATGCCCGAGACGAGCTTCTTTTCCCCTTCCTTATCAGAGGGCCGCACCATAATGCGGTCGCCAAGCGGTTTTAATGAAAGCTTCTTTGCCATACCTTAA
>CAYSDW010000040.1:0-6477 GCA_964429925.1 uncultured Candidatus Saccharibacteria bacterium
AGTTGGCGCATTGAACATCTCGCACTGCGGAATTTTTAAGAGAAACGCGAACGCCGCAGGCGGTTTCTTCTCCTCGGAAATGACGACAACGCTCTCGCTCCGCTCCGCCTGGTCTTTCAGAAACTTGGCGAGCGCGGACGCATCGGGTGAACCGAACACGTTCCGGAGCACTGCAAGCTTGAACGGATCGAAGATAGAGACATTGGCGAAGAACTCGCGAAGCGCGGGAAACGCATCCCGCTGCTCCATGTCGAAACGGAGCGCAGGCGAGAGGCCGTGCTTCTTTCTGTACTCCTCCAACCACCAGGCGGTCCGTCCGGCGCGGCGGTAGGCGTCAGTGCCGTAGAGAAAAATGATCACAGTTCCTCGTAGACGATCTCCTTGGGAGGAATAAGTTTGGGGTCCGTCGGCAACGAGAACGAAACGGTGGTTCCGCGATTCAGGACGGATTCCGCCCATATCTGGCCGCCATGGCGCATCACGATGTTTTTCGCGATATAGAGCCCGAGGCCCGTACCTTCCGTCTCGAGCTTCATGATGTTCTCCGCGCGAAAGAACTTTTTGAAAAGGTTCAACACCTGCTCCGGCGGAACGCCGACGCCGGTGTCCTTCACGCTGACCACGAGGTACGGCTTGTCTTTCATGCGCTCCACCTTCACCGTAACGCTCCCTCCCTTCACGTTGTACTTGATGGCGTTGTCGAGAAGGTTCGAGAAAACAAGCGAGAGTTTGGACGGATCTACATACATGGCGATCGAGGGCTCCTGGGGCTTGTCGTAGTAGACGTTCACGCCATACTCCTTGGCGATAAGCGTTACCTCGCCCAGGATCTTCTCCACGTATCCGATGAACTCGACGTTCTCGAACTGGTAGCCGAACCTACCCTCTTCGATCTTCGAGACGTCGAGAAGGTCGTTCACGGTGCGAAGCAGCTTCACGCTGGCCTTCTTGCCGAGCTCGATGGCTTCCTTCGCGCCCTGCGGGAGCGCGGGGTCTTTGAGCGAGTTCTCGAACGCCCAGTCCACCGCGGTGAGAGGCGTGCGGAGCTGGTGCGCCGCCACGGTGATGAACTCGCTCTTCGAGCGCAAGAGCCCCAGTTCGCGGCTCCGGTCTTGGACTATCTTCATGAATCCCAAGAGCTTTCCCGCCTGGTCGATGATCTTCGTCGTTGTGACGCGAAGGTCCAGCTGCGGCTCGTCGAACGAAAGGTCCACGACCTGCGGATACTCTCCGGCCCGCGAGCGCGTGAGCGCAAGCGGCGCAAGCGAGGGGAAGATGGTCTGCGCGAGCACGCGGTAGCGGGTTTCTTGCGCCTTGTCGGGCGTGAAGGCCTTGCCGGTCACCTCGGAGGCCTGCACGCCGAATATGGACTCCGCCGCCGGGTTGAAGACAAGCACGCGGAACTCGGGGTCATAGGCGATGATGCCGTTATCGAGGGTCTTGATGATGCTCTGCATCTGGTTCCGCTCCACCTTGATCTGAAGGTTCGAGCGCGCAAGGCGCAGGTTGGTGAAAAAGATGAGAACGCCGAGGATAACGAAAAGACCTATAGAGACCGCGGCCCAAAAACCGGAAAGATACACGACGTCGATGACCGCGATGACAAGAACCAGCGGAGCGAATATCCAAAACGGCCGCATCTCGGGCAGCGCGGCATATACCTTGAGGTCGCCCCACAAACGTTTGAGATCCATGCTATCGGTATGGCACAAGTTCGCCCCACGACGGCCCGCTCGACGTCAGGACGACAAGCGGCACGGAAAGCACGGCGGCGCGTTCCATTCCGTAGCGGATCGCGGGAACGATTTTCTCCATCATATCATCCGCTATCTCGAACAACAATTCGTCATGGATCGAGAGGAGAAGCCGCGCCTTTTTGTCCCAGACGCCGCGCTTCACGAGTTCTGCGTGCACGTCGAGCATCGCCTGCTTCAAGATGTCCGCCTCGTAGCCCTGGATGGGCATGTTGATCGCCATGCGGTCGATCTCCGCCTGGAGCCGCGGCGAGAAGGCCGCTTGCGCGGAAAAGACGCGGCGGCGGCCGGTCTTTGTCGTCACTATGCCCTCGAGACGCGCCTTCTCTTTGATCTCCTCGTGCCACGCGCGCACGCCCTTGAAGGTCTCGAAGTACTCCTCGATAAGCTTCCGCGCCTCCTCGCGCGGGATGCCGGCGGTCTTGCCGAAAGCGTCCGCGCCCATGCCGAAGATGATGCCGAAGTTCAGCGTCTTCGCAAGCCGCCGCTCGGCGGGCACCACGTCCCCGAGCTCTTTTTTGAACACCTTGGAGGCGGTGAGGCGGTGGATATCCTCGCCCTTCCGGAACGCTTCGAGCAAAAGCGGGTCCTGCGTCACGTCCGCAAGCACGCGAAGCTCGATCTGCGAGTAGTCAAAGGCGACAAGCGAAAAACCTTTCTCCGCCGTGAAACTCTCGCGGAGCTTCTTCGCCCATACCGTCTCCTGCGGAATGTTCTGGAGATTCGGTTCGCGGGAGCTCAAGCGGCCCGTTGCTGTCCCGGTCTGCACGAAAACCGTGTGGAGCCGGCCCTTCGTGTCGAGAAGCTTTTCGATCGGCTCCACGTACGTTGACCGCACCTTGAAAAGCTCGCGATAGCGGATGAGCTCCCCGACGATGGGATGCGCTCCCCGTAAGGTCTCAAGCGCCTCGCTGTCCGTTGTGCGCGCGCCGCTCTTCGTTCTTTTTACGCCCTTCGATGCAAGGCCGAGCTTGTCAAAGAGGAGTGCGGAGAGCTGTTTGGGCGAGTTCAGGTTCACCGCCTGGCCCGCGGCGGCATAGATGGTGCGGATGCGTTCGGCAAGCTCGCGATCAAGTTCAAGGCGAAGCGCACGGAGCCGCTCGGGGCGAACCTGGATTCCGCGGCGCTCCATCTCGGCGAGTATCCGAAGAAGCGGCATCTCGACCTCCTCGAAGATGCGGCGGAGGCCGTTCGCCTCGAGTTCCCCGAGGAGGAACGCATAGGCGCGGCGGAGTTCTTCCGGCGTCCCGCTCCAGGATTCGCGGAAGAAGCGCCTGCCGATCGTCTCGGAACGGTAGTCCTTAAGGTCGGAGTCGAGAAGCCAGAAACCGACGCCGAGGTCGGCGTACGGCGGCGCCATGTCGCGCCCGGCCCGCCAGAGCGCCTTCAGCACCTCTTTAAGGTCAAAACCGATCTTGATCTTCTTCGAAGCGAGCGTCTGGTCTGAAAGCGCCAAAGGAACGGCCTCGATAAAGAGGAGGTTTTTGAGGTCAAGCTGCACGCGCGCTATCGCGTGCGGTTCCTCCTTTTTCTCGAGAGAAGGGGCGGGCGGCGCCGCGAGCCGCTTCACGATGCTCTGGAAACCGAGGCGCGAGAACTCCGCGACAAGCTTATCCTGGTCGAGCGGGGGGACGGCAAGTTCAGAGAGCGAGCCGAACTCGATCGGCGCGTCGCGCCGGATGGTGGCGAGCTCCTTCGAGAAAAGCGCATCGTTCTTTTTTCCTTCGAGCTTCGCAAAACCTCTGGTCGCTGGAGAGATCTTTCTGTACATGCCCTCGATCGAACCGTAGGACTGCAAAAGCTCCGCGGCCGTCTTGGGGCCGACGCCAGGCAACCCGGGAATGTTGTCCGAGGTGTCGCCGACGAGCCCTTTATAGTCCGCGAACTGTTCGGGCGTGACGCCGTAACGCTCCTTGACCGCCGCGGCGTCGTATGTCGCAAGCTCGCTCACGCCCTTTTTGAACATCTCGACCACCACGCGGCCGCCATCCACGAGCTGAAACTCGTCCGCATCGCCGGAAAAAATCACAAACTGCACGCCCTTCTCCTTTTTGAACTTCTCGACGAGCGTGCCAATAAGGTCGTCCGCCTCGTAGCTTTTAAGGTCAAAGGCGCGGACGCCAAAGAGTTCAAAAAGCTCCCTCGTCCGCGGGATCTGCGGGGCGAGGTCGTCCGGCATGGGCGGCCGCTGGGCCTTATACTCTTTGTACTTTTCCTCGCGGAAGGTCGGCTCGGGGCGGTCGAACATGGCCGCGGCAAAGTCCGGCCTCCCCTCCCGCCACATCTTGAGGAGGATGTTCGCGAGGCCGTAGACCGCGTTCACGGGCGCGCCATCCGGCGCGTTCATGGGCGGAAGCGCGTGATAGCACCGGTAGATAAGCGAGTTCGCGTCGAAAATAAGGAAGCGCTTCATCGTTTTATGGCGTGAGGCGGATGTTCCGCTCGCGCTCGTCCCTGCCGTGCTTCAAGTGCACCCGGACCGCGTCCCTCGGCGCGGCACGGCCGGCCCGTTCCGGCCACTCAACAAGAACGATTGCTTTGGGATCGCGGAGCGCCTCATAGAAGCCCACGCGGCGGAGGTCCTCCGCGCGCCGCACGCGGTAGAGGTCGAAATGGTAGGCATGCCGAAAGCCCGCGCGATTGCGAGGCAGCACATAGCGCCGCACGAAGATAAAAGTGGGGCTCACGACGCGGCCCTTCACCCCGAGCGCGCGCAGGAACCCCTGTGCAAAAGTAGTTTTGCCCGCGCCAAGCTCGCCTTGAAGCGCGATAATCGCCGCACCCTTCCTCTTCCGGGATGTTCGAAGCAGGTTTTTCGCCAACTTCCGCGCGGCAAACTGCGTCGCGCGGGAAGAGCGGCTCACGTGGATCGCGTTATCTCGCCTCATTATCATTGAGATGACGGAAAAAATACTGCGCGAGAAACACCGCCGCAAGTCCGGCGATAAGAGAGAGTCCGAGCGCCGCACCCATGCCGCCCGAGCTTGCAAGCAAGCCTTCTTCTTTAAGAGCAATGCGGTCCTCGAACATCGTGCTCTCTACGCGGTTCGCCTCACCGGGCGTAGGACGCGCGGTCCATAAGAACGCTGTGCCGCTCCGTACGAAGCTCTCGCCTTCCGGCGCCGCTGTCCACGAGACGACATCACGCACGCTTCCCGCGGGGTCCAAGAGCGTAAGGGTTTCCTCGCCGTTGTTCAGCGAAAGGCCTAGGTCGGTTCCGCTGACCACAAGAAATCCGTCCTGCGAAACCTCGCCCCGGAGCTGGAACACTTTCCCCGAGGCGTCCTTGAGCGTCCACCCGCTAAGCGCGGCAGGAGCCGGACCGTCGTTGCCGAGCTCGATCCACTCCGCGCCCCGGTCGCTCCCTTTGGGGTTGGGCAGGACCTCGGAGATAAAAGGCATGGGCGATGCGACTACAAAAGAGAGTCCTTCGGCGCGAGTCCCAGGTGGCGGTACGCCGCGGGCGTCGCCATGCGACCGAGCGGCGTGCGATGCAGGAGACCGATCGACATCAGATAGGGCTCGTAGACCTCCTCGACCGTCCCCTTGTCGTCGTTCAGCGCCGCGGCGAGAGTGGAGAGCCCCACCGGACCGCCGTTGAACTTCTCGATGACGATGGAGAGCAGGCGCCGGTCGGAGGGCTCGAGTCCCAGGTGGTCGACCTCGAGGAGCGCAAGCGTCTGCGCGGCGATATCCGAGGTCACAACGCCCTTGCTCCGCACGAGCGCGAAATCGCGGGCGCGCTTCAAGAGGCGGTTCGCCACGCGCGGCGTCGCGCGCGACGCGCGGCCGAGCACCTCGACCGCTTCCGGCATGACCTTCACGCCGAGCAGTTTTGCGGAGCGCTCGATGATCGCCTTAATGTCGTCGAGTTCGTAATAGTCGAGACGGAACGTTGCGCCAAAACGGGAACGGAGCGGGCCGGAAAGAAGATTCACGCGCGTCGTCGCCGCGATGATGGTGAACGGAGGAAGATCGAGAGAGAAGGCGCGCGCGCCGGGTCCTTTCCCCACGACCAGATGCAGCTTTCGCGTTTCCATCGCCGGATAGAGCATCTCTTCGATCAGCCGGTTCATCCGATGCGCTTCGTCGATAAAAAGGATGTCACCGGACTCGAGATTGCTCAAGATTGCGGCGAGGTCGCCCATCTTCTCGATCGCCGGCCCCGAGGTCACCTTGAGCGCCGCGCCCACTTCCTTGGCAACCAGGTAGGCAAGCGTGGTCTTGCCCAATCCCGCCTGGCCGTAGAACAGGAGATGATCGATCGGCTCCTGCCTGATCCGGGCGGCCTCGATAATGACCGCAAGGTTCTGCTTGGCCTTGTCTTGGCCCACGTACTCCTTCCAAGTGGAGGGGCGGAGCGCCAAATCGACGTTCAGATCGTCCTGGTTGTGTGTGGATTCCGGCATATTGACAAAAAATTGCCTTTGTGATAATATACGGCCATCGAACCTTAGGTCTGTGGGCAGGAACTCCTCTTAGTCATGCGGACGGCCTGGCTTCGGCTGGACTGTTCCTCGGAGGAATTCTAACCTTTTTCCGGTTTCCGGAAAAAGACACACAACTATTCTCTTTCACGGGAGAAGTGCCCACAGACCCAAGGTCCGATGGCAAGGGGCGAGGACGGGAAACGCGTATGGCGCGCTTCCTCCGAGCCCCGCAGACACGTGGCCTCGCATACGCCAGGCCACGACTTCTTTGTAATAGACTAGTCCACCTCCCA
>CAYSDW010000041.1:0-6430 GCA_964429925.1 uncultured Candidatus Saccharibacteria bacterium
CTGCGGAAGGAGGGGATCACGAAGCCCATACTCGTTCTGGGGAGCACGCTTCCCGAACATTTCGGGGCGGCGGCCGAATCGCGCATTACGCTCACGCTCTCGACCTTCGAGGGCGTCAAGGCCTACCTTCGAACCGCCCGGAAGCCGGAGGTGCACCTCAAAATAGACACCGGAATGCACCGACAGGGATTTTTCCCCACGGATGCTCGCCGTGCAGCGGAACTGCTTCGGCGACGCAACGTTCGCGATGGCGTTACGGGGCTCTACACCCATTTCGCTTCGGCGAAGGACATCACGTATCCGGCCTATACGGAGCGGCAGTTCGAGAAGTTTCTCGAAGCGGAACGGGCGCTCCAGCGCGCCGGGTTCCGCAATCTCGTTCGTCACGCATCGGCGACCGCGGGCACGATGCTGGGGCATCGGTATCATCTTGATTGGGTGCGGAGCGGCATTGCGCTCTATGGTTATTACCCCTCCCGCGAACTCGAGGTTCAGCTCCGACGCCCCGGAGGGGGTCGGAGCCCCGACCGAACCGCGTCGGGGCTTCCGTCCGTTGAGTTGAAGCCGGTGCTCTCGTGGCATGCGATCGTCACAGAAGTGAAGCGTCTCCCCGCGGGAGCGTTTGTCGGCTACGACCTTACGGAGCGCTTGGAGCGGCCGACTGCGGCGGCGGTTCTGCCCATCGGCTATTGGCACGGCATTCCGCGCATCCTCTCGGGGACGGGGCGCTTTATCCTTGGCCGCGTTCCTGCCCGCATCCTCGGCCGCGTATCGATGGACATGACGGTAATCGATGCGACTGACGCCCGCGTCAAAGTCGGCAGCGTCGCAACGCTCGACATCAAGGATGCCATCGCAAAAAGCGGCACGACCTCGTACGAGTTTCTTACGCGCATTAACCCGCTTATCGAGCGAGTCGTGGTGTGATAACGCTATGGCTGTTTCTGTAAGAACCATCTACGAGAAAAAAAAGCGGGTCCGGCTCAAGCTGAAGCTCACGGCGTTTGCCGCAGGACTGCTTGCCCTCTTGGGGGCGTTTTCATACCTGAACTGGGAGAAGAACATCTTCGAATTCAAAGAAGTGGTGCTGTCGGGCGCCGGCGACCGTTCCCGTGAGGAGCTTCTGAGCGGCCTGCCCGGCCAGGGCAACGGGCCCATCTCGTTCTTCTCGTCCGTGCGCGTATCGCATCCCGCTATCGCCGGCGCGGCGATCCACCGTGATTACTTCAACAGAATTTTGCGTATCGAGATCACGGAGCGCGAACGGTACGGCGTTTGGTGCGCGGATGCGTGTTTTTGGTTCGACCGCGAAGGATTGCTCTTCTCGCCCGCCCCGCGCGCCGAGGGCGCGCTCGTGCGCCGTGTTCGCGACACGACCGGCCGTTCTCTCGCGTTGGGCGGACGGGCGCTCGAGGCGGATGAATTCCGTTCGCTCGTGGCCGCTTTCGACACGCTGGAACGCGCCCGATTTACCGTAGAAGAGGTCGTCCTTGAAGACCTCTCCCGCGCGGAAGCGACCGCTCAGCTCAACGAAGGTCTGCGCGTCTTCTTCAGCTTGCGCAACGACCCCGCATTTGCCTACGAACCCCTCTTGAACCTCAAGGGAGAGCTGGAAAAGCTGGCCTACATCGATCTTCGAACGGACCAGCGCATCTTTCTCAAGTACCGCTAAATCGCGGCCCCGCCCCGCACCGTACGGTGCGGGGCCTGCCGGTGATAGAGCTGTGGATTGCGCCGGGGGGAGGCGTTTGTTATACTTATGGTACGACGTGGAGAGGCGGCGTCGGTGCCAGGGGCGGGCGACAGGACGCTCGGCATGGGCTCCCGGGAGGAGCAACACGCGGTCGACCGCACTACGGACTACCGACTCCTCCCCCGCACAGAACGGCCCGCTCCCGCACACGATCCACATCCCGAACGCCGCCTCTCCGCGTCACCCACTCGTCCTTTTACACCCAAACTCCGGAGCTACTGGCTCCGCTCGCACCTTCGAAAGGCGTCCCTCGGGACGCCTCTTCGCTTTTTTATTTTAGTTTGTAAATAAAGATCGAGGTGCCTGCGCGGGCGTACGGCTGGTACGGATCTTGGATCGCGGCAAGCCAGCGATACTCATCTTCCGGTTTGCGCACGAACCCCGGCGCGGTTGTGCCGCGCGCGCTTTGGATGGTGTTTATGGATACTGCGAGCCACTCGATGCCTTCTTCTCGAGGATCGTTTTTCGCCGACCACCACGGAACGAACGCGGCGCCAAGTTCGTAGCCGGGACTCCCTCCGCCAAAGTAATCTACGCCGATCTTCGGGACGTTATGATCGCGCGCCCAGTCGCGAAGCCGATACATATCCTGGCCCCAGTCATAGTTCGAATCAACCGCGAACCTATAGCCGTTTTGGACGCCGCCGCCCAACTGGTTGTAATACGAGAGATAGAAGGGCCAAGCAGCCGCGACTTCGATGAGAAATGCGATCACGATGCCCGCGAGCGCAAGTGATTTTAGAGATATAACGAAGAACGCGCGGAGCTTGAGCAGGAATTGCACGAGGAGCGTTCGCGGCGAAACCGCCTCCCGCTCGAGCCACCGCTTTACGGCGCCAGTCGCGAGAATATAAATGAACGGCAAGGTGGGCAGGATATGCCGCACGCCGATGTTCAGATTGCTTCTCACGCTCCATGCCCAATAGATGAGCACGAAGAGCAGCATCGCGAATTCGTAGAAGTTGATGGTCAGGTAGTCGCCAAAACGCGCAGTACGCCGCAAAATGGCGCGCAGAACGCCCAGGATGCCGAGGAGCGTCCCGAGCGCGACGAAAACGAGAACGGCAAGCGGTTCTTTGAGCGCGTAGGTGACGGGGAAGTAGTACCAAGAGCCTACGGAGGAAACCTCGCCCAAAAAGTAGCTCGTGTTCCCGCCCGCGGAACGCTGTATCACCATAAGGACGCCCAAAAGATATTGCGCAAGCGGACGGAGCGTTTCGGACTTCGCCATGCGGATCACAAGATCGGCCGGGCATCGGGCGAGGCGGCACGCGGCTCCTTCCGGCGCAGGCCCTCCGGCGTAGGACTCAAGGATGGCGGTGGTGTCCGAAAGCTGCCGTTCCGCAGGATAGTTCACGCCCACGACGGCATAGACGCCGTAGATGAGGACGCCTCCTGCGGCCATGACCGCGAGCGTGCGGAACAAAAGGCGAATGCCGCGGATAAAGAAGGTGGAAATGCGGGTGAGGGGGGAGACCGCATGCCAATCCCGCCACACACCGGCGGCGTAGAAGACGAATACCAACAGGAAGAAATAGGGGACGAGCAGAACGGCGGAGAACTTGAGGAGCTGGGCGATGCCGAAGCACGCGCCCGCGAGGAGCAGGCGGTTCGTTTTTGGCTTGTAGAGGAAGGCGACGAAGCTCCAGGTGGCGATAAAGACCCCGAACGCGGCCGCCACGTCGGTCGTTACGTAGTGGCCGTGCGCGAGAAAGGAAGGCGAGAGTGCCGTAAAAATGGCCGGCAAGAGCGCCCACCAGCGGCCCACAAGCTGGGCGGCAAGCAGGTAGATCAAAAGCACGAGAAGCAGGGTGATGGCGATGGGCGCAAGCCGGGACCAGAGAACGACCTTATGGGCGTCGTTGCCCGATTCGTAGAGGAATTGCGTGCCCGCGGTCCATTGGCCGTTCACATCGCTCTGCCACGAGGGCTTGTCGGTCGGGAAGGTAAGGTCGAGCGCGAGAAGGGGAAGCGCGGAGAGCGCCTTCAAAAGCGGCGGGTGTTCGGGGTTCAGACGGTCGTCGAGATATTTGACGTAGCTGTAGCCCGCCGGGATGTGCGCGAGCTCATCCATGATGGCGGAATCGTTCGCGGCGCCGTAATAGAGCAGAGAGCCGGAAGCGAAAAGAAGGGCGCCGAGGAGCATCCAACGCAGGAAGGAAGCGGCAAGGGACATATCATTTAGTATACAATGAAAGCGATGCTCGCAATCTCGCTCAAGAAACAGAAATCGCTCCACTGGACGCATCACTCGCGGAACAAGATGCGCTATTACCGCCTATCCGAGGCGAGGGTGAAGCGCGTGCTCCGCGCGCCGCTCCGTATCGAAGAAGGCATCGTTCCGAAAACGGTGGCTTATATGCAACAGGCGGGCTCGAAGGCCCGGCCAACAGAGATCTGGGCGATGGTGCTCGATGAACCGCAGCGCCGGAAGGTCATCACCGCCTGGCGCTATCCGGGCAAAAGCCCCGTCCGGAACCCCGTCCCGTTCGCCATCCTTCGGGAGGTATCGGAATTCCTGCGCGCCGATGAGGAGGCATAACAAGCGGCGCGTTCTTCCGTCTATATGGTTCGAGCGGTCCGCGCTCATTGTGGCGCGGGAGCTTCTGGGGAAGTATCTCGTGCGGCGCCTGCCTGCCCTGCACCAGAGCGGTACAGGGCCTGCCGGTAGGCAAGGCAAAGGAGAGCGCGAGGTGGCGGCCATGATCACGGAGGTTGAGGCCTATATCGGTCCTGAGGACCTTGCCTCGCACGCGGCCCGCGGCCGGAGGACGGCGCGCACGGCGGTCATGTTCGGACGTCCTGGACGCTGGTACGTCTATTTCACCTACGGGATGCACTGGCTCGCGAACGTCGTGACCGGACGCGAAGGCCATCCCGCGGCGGTGCTCATCCGCGGCGTAGCGGATGTCTCCGGCCATGCACCACGTGGGATGCACGGCCGTGAACTCAACGTAGTTCATGGCCCCGCGCGCGTCGCCAGAACTTTTCGCATCACCGGTTCGTTTACTGATATGCCAGCCAATCGGCGCTCCGGCCTCTGGATCGAGGACCGGGGCATATGCGTTTCCCGAATAGTCCGCGGCCCGCGGGTGGGAGTGGGGTATGCCGGTCCCGTCTGGGCCAAGAAACCGTATCGATTTCTCTTTGATGCAGAACACCAAAAGAACCACAAATTATCTTGAAGGCGCGCGTATCCTCATCCGTAACATCCGCGAGTATCGCCGCACCATCGCGTTCTTGAGCGTGCTCGCGGTGGCATCCGCGCTCGCCAACTCGTTCGTCCCGTATGTAAGCGGGCGTCTTATCGACTCTCTGATATCGCTCGACCGCGATGCGGTCATGGCGCTTCTTGCGGTCTGGCTTGGCATTAAGGTCGCGGCGGATATCCTCGACTGGCAGATCGGCATTCGGAGCGACCGTTTTGAGACGGAGATCGAGGGAAATTACACCGCCAAGGGATACTCACGGCTTCTTCTCCTGCCCGCCGCTTTCCACAAATCCCAGAAGATGGGGGAGATCTTCGACCGCATCAACCGCGCCGCGGGACACATGAGCGCCATCACGAGCAGAATACTGGTGACCCTCGCACCGGAGTTTTTGAGCATCTTCTTCGCGCTCGCCATCATGTTCTCGCTCAAGCCGAAGCTCGCGTTCATCCTTTTGGGCGCCGTCACGGTCTACGCGCTTATTATCGCGCTTGCGACGCCGGGCATGGCGCGTCTCTTCCGCGCGATGCACGCCGCCTATAATCGGGCGTACGGTGACGCCTACGACGTGGTGATGAACGCCTTGACCGTAAAACAGGCTGGGGCGGAGGCCCATGAGAGCCGCAAGATCTTCCAGAGCTTGTGCGTCAAAGCGGCGGAGTTTTGGTACCGCATCGTCGGCATCCAGCAGGGATTGAGGGTTTCCCAGCGCATGCTTATCACAACGACGCAACTTACGATCTTCGTCTACTCGTTTTTTCTCATCTCGCGCGGCGAGCTCACCATCGGTCAGCTCGTGATGTTCAACGGCTATGCGGCGATGCTCTTCGGGCCGTTCTCGATCCTGGCGCGCAACTGGCATCTCATCCAGAACGGCCTTACCGCCATCATGCGCGCGGACAAGATACTCGCCACCGCGCCGGAGGTCTACGTGCCGGACCATGCGGTGATCCCGAAGGAGGCCAAAGGCGAAGTGCGGTTCGAGAACGTGTCGTTCGCCTACGGCAAGAAAGGAACGAGGGTCTTAAGGGACATCACGTTTAAGGCGCTCCCCGGGGAGACAGTTGCCCTGGTGGGGGAGTCCGGCGTGGGCAAATCAACGCTCGTCGATCTCATCTCGCGCTACTATGCTCCCGCAAAAGGCAGGGTGCTCGTGGACGGCCATGACGTGGCGTCGCTCGATCTGCACGTTCTGCGGTCTCTTATCGGCGTCGTTCCGCAGGAGGTGACGCTCTTCAACGATACGATAAAGAACAACATCCGCTACGGCCGGTTCGGCGCCACGGACGAGGAGATCGCTGCAGCCGCCAAGGAGGCGCATGCGCATGACTTCATCGAGCGATTTTCCAAGAAGTACGCCCAGGTGGTGGGCGAACGCGGCATTAAGCTCTCGGTGGGCCAGAAACAGCGCATCGCGATCGCCCGGGCCATCCTCCGGAATCCGCGCATCCTCATCCTCGACGAGCCG
>CAYSDW010000042.1:0-6195 GCA_964429925.1 uncultured Candidatus Saccharibacteria bacterium
ACTAATCGCGCACGACGACCGTAGTGCCGACGTCGGCCCACGTATAGAGCTTCTGCGCTTCCGCGAGCGGCATGTTCACGCAACCACTCGACCACGGCTTTCCGAACTGATCGTGCCAGTATGCTCCATGGATCACCGCACCTTGCTGGGAAAAATATAAATTCCACGGCACGCCGGGGAGATCGTAATATTTCTCGCTGATACCGGGCAGGGGGCCTTGCATGTAGCGGCTGGGCGTCTTTTTGAAAATGGTGAACGTACCGCGCGGCGTGGGAGTGAGTTCGATGCCCGTGGAAATGGGCTCGCTCATGAACAACTCCCCGTCTTCGTACGCATAGAGCATCTGCTCGGAGCGGTCCACGACGATGCGTTTCGTGCTCGATGCGGCCGCCCCATCCGCAAGGTCGCGTTCGCCCTCGTCCAAAAGTATGCGCACATAGTCGGCGGCGACGTACCAGTCCCCCGTGACGCGCTCCGGATAGCGGATCCACTCGTCGAACACGATCTTGTACCAGGTCTGCCCGTCGCGTACCACCCTTCCCCCCACCTTGAGCACTATGCCCTTGCGCAACCGCGTTACCTTGTCGTAATCCTGACCGGGCCCGGAGCGCACGTTCAGGCAGGGGCCGTTAAAGTACGGGCCGCAACCGTCGATCACCTCGATATACTCGAAAAGCACCGGTTCGACGGGAAGAACCACCGTCTCTTCTTCCGATTCGATAAGAACGGCCGACTCCTCTTTTAAGTAATTCGTAACTTCAACGGGCTGCTCACGGTCGAATATGTTCAATCGCGGCAGCACCGTCACGAAAAAAACAACGGAAGTAAGCGCCGCGAGGAGGAAGACGGCGGTGAACAGCCTATGTGTTGCCAACTCGTTCATATCGGCGCGGTTAGTCGCCGGCCTGATGCGTCGTGAACTGACCCGCCGCAGTCGTAAGGGTACCAAAAGAATCCCGAGAACTGATCTGATAATAGTAGGGGGTGTTGGGGGCGAGACCGGTGAGCGTCTGCGAGTGAGTTGTTACGAGCGTTGTATCGAGAGGCGTCGTCAGGCCATAGGACAGCGAAGTGCCGTACGTAATTTGCGAATCAGACATAACGTTGGTCGTCCACAAGATCTTTGCGGACGACGTTGACGGATCAATGGTTTGCGACGTGACAAGCAGTGCCACGCTTGGCGGCGCAGCCGTTAAAAACGCCCGCGAAGTTGAAGATGCGGCGTTCCCCGACGCGTCTTTCGACTCCACGACATAGTAATACCTGGTGCTTGAGTTCAATCCGCTCAAGCCGACGGCGTGACTTTGCGTAAGAGAACTGTCCATAACGGAGTAGTTCCAGGGAAACAAACTCGAACTGCTCGCGGCGGGTTGGCTCGGAACGGGGGTGCCGTTCACGACCGTATTCGCGGCTATCGGCGCCGCCTCGGTCGCATAGTACATTCTCGTGGTCGCCGGTTCGTCCGTTGTCCAGACGATCGTCGCCGCGCCGGTCGAAACGTTCTGCGTCGTCAATCCCAAAATGAGCGGCGCGACGGTGTCCAGGACGGGCGTTGACGTTGCGGCGGCCGGAGTCGATGTCGGCGTCGTGATAGCCGGCGTTGAGGTCGCTGCCGGACCGGGTTCTTCAAGTTTTGGCGTGATCCCGGGAGGAAGCGTCTGACATTCCGGGACCACGGGTTCCGCGTTTTTCCCGAGCCACCCCGAAGCGATGAGATGCCCCGGCGCGACGATCGCGCACGGGCGCCTGCCCGCGGGCGCCGCTTCTAATCCGAGGGAATTTGCCGCAAGCACTTCATCCAGCTTTGCGCGCGTTCTGGGCCCCACCACTCCCGCGGTCTCGATGCCATTCTTCGCCTGGAAGCGGCGCACGGCCGCGGCCGTAAGGGAGCCGTAGAAGCCGGTGACGAGCGCTTCGGGGTAGACCGCCGGGTCTGCGGCAAGCAGCGCCTGCAAAATCTTTACGCTGTCTCCGGAGTCGCCTTGCTCAAGCGGAGAAACGATGTACGAAACCCGGGTTACCGCCTGCGGCTCCTGCGCCTGCTGCTGGTTCAGCGCATTTTGGAGATTCTGAATCTGCGTGAGCAATGCCTTGATCTGATCGAGCAGGGCCTGTTGGTTCGCCGGGGCGGTCTGCGCGGCGATGATATCCGGAACCGCGCCCGCGAGAAGAGCCGCAAGGGATAGGATCAAAAAAAGATTGCGCATTGATTTCAGCATATCCCATGCGAATTCCGAACGCCATGTGCATATATTTTCTCACTTGTAGCGTAGCGCTTTTGCTCCTATGATGGGTGCGTATGGAACGCAAAGAACACGCCCCTGATACCGCTTCCGAGAACCTCGACCGCAGGGAGTTCCTGAAGGGCGCGGCGGCAATGTTCGGAGCGGCCCTCCTTGCGGGAAACGCGGCGGAGGCGGCATCGCTCCTCGAGAAGGCCGCGAACCCGGAGGAAGGTGCCGAGAAGGGCCCAAAGCTCTCCTTCGAGTTCTTTTTCTCGGCGCACCTTACCGGAGCCGACAAGCGCGGCGACGCGGAGAAGGTAAAGAGCGCGGACATTTTTGCGCCGGAGAGCATCGGCATGGACGAGGAGCTTCGCGCCCGTTTTCAAGACGTCGCGGACGGCAAGCTTACACCTTCCGAGGTTGCGAAGAACTACGGCTGGCCGGAGGATCCGGAGTACGGCAACGAGATATCTTTCCTTGGCACGCTCCGGTCGATCCACAATACGAAAGTCAGATTGGCGTTCCTCGACCCGCTTCCCGACCATCCGATCGCGCGGGAAACATTCGAAGCGGCGGATAGATCCACGGAGGTCAACCTCCTCGAAGAGAGCTTCCCGCATTTGACCAAGGTGTTCCGGCGGGGAATCGAGGAGTTCTCCCGCACCCAGGTGAAGCGTGAGGAGTACGTCATGAGCAGGATCGCCTCCCTCGCATCCGACATCCGCGAGGGAAAGATGCCGCAATTCAAGGCAAAGCAGGATGTCCGCATCCTGATCGCTTTTGGAGCGATCCATACCGGTCTGTTCCGCGCACTTTCCGGCGGCGAGGAAGACGCCCAGCGGGCGTTCTCGCGGATGCCCTTTATCTTCGGCTACGAGAGCGAGGCGATACGGCGCTCTATGCTCGGCAAGGAGGTTACGGACGACCTCGCTGCGCGCGCGTTCATGGAGCGCATCATCTCCCCCATGGTGTTCGCGCGGCTGGCAGGATCCGAATCACAGCCGAAGATCGCGTTTCTCCGGAAGGCGTCCGCCAAACTTTCGATCGGCGAACTCAAGGAGCTGTTCGAAAAAATGAAGGAAAAGTACTTCGACCCCCTCATGTCGGCCGAGATCGTCAAGACGATGCTCAAGACAAAAGGCGTGGAATTCCCGCTTACGCGCGAGGAGTTGGAAAGGCGGCTCGATAAGCGTTCTTCTGCCGAACAAGAATGTCTGTGCATCTCTCAAGGACGGCGTATATCCTCATCAGTATCGGGATAATCGCTCTCTTCGCCCTCATCTTGTTCGCGATGGGCCAACCGCTCATCTGCAAGTGCGGCCTCGTGAAGCTCTGGCACGGCGTCGTCTTGAGCTCCGAGAACTCCCAACAGCTCTCGGATTGGTACTCCTTCTCGCATATCATCCACGGCTTCGCCTTCTATGGCCTCCTTTGGTTTGTCGGCCGGCGGTGGCCGCTCGGCCTGCGCCTTCTCCTCGCGCTCGGCATGGAGGTCTCCTGGGAGATCTTCGAGAACACCGACCTTATCATCAACCGCTACCGCGAGGCGACCATCTCGCTCGACTATTTCGGCGATAGCGTCATAAACGCCGTCTCCGACGTCCTCTTCATGGCGCTCGGCTTCTTTCTCGCCTCACGCATCCCTATCTGGGCGACAATTCTCTTCATCATCGGCCTTGAACTTTTCGTCGGCTACTGGATACGCGACAATCTGCTCCTTAATATCATCATGCTGGTCTACCCCTCCCAGGCGATCTTGCAGTGGCAGACGGGCGCACAGGTACCCACCGTTCCCCCGCCTCTTTACACTTTCTGATTTTTATTGTATTATCCTCCCCAGCAACTCACCCGTGAGCCGCAGGGATATGAACCCGAGCGGCAATGGAGACCAAGCATGAGCGACCGCGAGAAGGAGCTCACCATCCTCATCGCCGAAGGGTGCCAGATCACCCGGGACATGCTCCCCCACTGGGAGTACTGCCGGAATCTGGCGCTCCGTATGCACCGGCACCTGGGTGGCACGAGCATCAAGTTCAGCGTCATCTCGGGCCTGATCTGCGAGTTCCGGCGGCACGGCAAGTTCGTGGCGACGATCTACTTCCACGATGCCGCGCCGGACGAGCTCCGGATCCATGCGTGCAACCACTCGGGCGGCGAGATCCCGAGAACCTACCCGCTGGCGCAGGCCTGGGAGAAGGCCTTCCGGCCGGCCCTCGCATCCCTGCTCTTCGAGGAGCGACAGACCCTCGACGAGGTGGAGCGAAAGCTCTGCTCGGCGCTGCCGCTCTGACCATCCCGGCGGGCACCACTTGGTGCCCGCCTTCGCATTTTCACCTGCTATACTTGAAGAGAAAGCGTATGAACGCACTATTTCCCTCTCTCGCCTCCGGCATCTTTTTCGGCGCCGCGCTTGCGGATGCCCTTCCCGAAGCGGCGCGCGGCCTCGGGCTAGGCCCGGCCCTGGCGTTCCTCGCCCTCGGATTTATCCTCTGGTGGTTTCAGAAGGCGGCACTCACGCCGTGGAAGGCCTCCGCGCAGATCGCGCCGCTTGCGACCGCGCTCTGGTTCCACTCCGCGCTCGAAGGGCTTGTAACGGGTCTTTCGTTCGGCATTTCGAACATAGTGGGCTACCTCGTCCTCGGCGGCATGGTTCTGCATCTCCTGCCGGAATTTTTTGCCGCCGTCACGCTCCTTAAGGCAAGCGGTGCGGGAAACCGCGCCTCGATACTCGTAACATTCGCAGGGTATGCCGTCCTCTTCGCGTCGTTCGCTCTGACCTACCGGCTTCTGCCCCAGTTCGGCATCGCGCTTCCCGCAGCCATCGCGCTCTCGGGCGGCGCCTTCCTCTACGTCGGCCTCGTAAGCTACTGGCGGCGCTTTTCTTGGGCAACGCTCCCGTGGTTCATCGTCGGCGCGGCGCTTCCCGCCGCTCAAGCACTATGGTTCTAATACCGGAGAAAACCGAGGATGCGGTTTTCGGAGGCGGATGCTTTTGGTGCACGGAGGCGGTCTTCGGAGAGCTCCGCGGCGTCCGTTCCGTGATGCCGGGGTATGCGGGCGGCATAGTTCCGAACCCAACCTATGAGCAGGTATCCTCGGAAGAAACGGGGCACGCCGAGGTCATTAAGATAGAGTTTGACCCGAACGAGATCGCCTACCACGACCTCCTCACCGTCTTTTTCGCCACCCACGACCCCACGACCCCGAACCGCCAAGGGCCGGATGCGGGAACGCAGTACCGTTCCGTTATTTTCACCACGGCCGAAGGGCAAAAGCGCGAAGCGGACGAATTCATCAAGAAGCTTTCCGCACTCGATCCGCGAGGCAAGCCGATCGTCACGGAGGTGAAGCCACTCGACGCTTTTTATCCGGCCGGGGACGAGCACCGCGAGTATTTTAAAAAGAATCCGAGCCAACCCTACTGCCAGGTCGTCATCGAACCCAAGGTGCAAAAGCTCCAGAAGGAATTCGCCGACCTCCTCAAAACCCATAACCGCTAATGAAAACCCGGCACACCGCGGTGCGCGTCGTTATCCAAAGCACGGCCCTCATCGCACTCGTCGCGCTCGCGTTCTACCTCGCGCGCCTGGCCGAGGGAAACGGGACGGTCCAGGAGCTTGTCGCAACCTACGGGTATGCGGGCATGTTCATCGTGGCCATCGTGAGCGGCTTCAATTTCGTCGTTCCGGTGCCGGCCATCGCGTTCCTGCCCCTCTTCCTCGCCTCGGGACTAAGCTTTCTCCCCACGATCCTCATTATCGCGGCCGGCGTGAGCATTGCGGACAGTATCGCTTATTTCGTGGGCCGCATCGGGCGGCACGTTCTTGCCTACGCCTTCGAAGAACGGCTTATTCTTAGGATGGAGCGGGTCCGCGAGCGCTATCACTGGGCGCCGCTCACGGCGTTCTTCCTCTTTGCCGCCTTCGTGCCGCTCCCGAACGAGCTGCTCGTCGTGCCGCTCGGGCTCCTC
>CAYSDW010000043.1:0-6071 GCA_964429925.1 uncultured Candidatus Saccharibacteria bacterium
TCTATCGCGGCGAGCGCGTGGGGCGCAAGGGAAAGACCTTCCGCATCTACAAGTTCCGCAGCATGATCGTGAACGCGGAGAAGACCGGCGTCTCCTCGACCGCCAAGGAGGATCCCCGCATTACGCCCATCGGCCGCTTTCTGCGGAAGACCAAGCTCGACGAACTTCCCCAGCTCATCAATGTATTGAAGGGCGAGATGAGCATCGTGGGGCCGCGTCCGGAGGTGAAGAAGTTCACCGACCTCTACACCGATAAAGAGAAGGTGCTCTTGGAGCTCCGGCCCGGTATCACCGACTACGCCTCGCTCTGGGACATCAACGAAGCGGAGGTGCTCGCGGGAAGCTCGGACCCCGACAAGGACTACCTCGAGAAGATCCGCCCCGAAAAGATCCGCCTCCAGCTCAAGTACTGGCGCGAGCGCTCGCTCTTAACCGACATTAAGATCATCCTCCTCACCTTTCGAAAAATGCTCCTCGGCAGATAAACGCGTACGTTCTTGTTCTCCTTTGACAGGACACAAAAAATGTGTTAATTTTTCTCCGGCACAAAATAGACCGAAACCAGCACCGAACAGCTCGAAAGGAGGGCGGACATGGCACCCGACGGTCCACCGAAGCAACCCTTCTCCGTTCGCACGCTCGCCCCGGCGAACCCCGGGAACGAACGCGGCAAGCGCACCTGGGAGTGGAAGATGCCGGACGGCCCGCAGGTGAGCGTCTATCGCCGCCTTAAGGGCGAACGCTTCGGCTTTCACTTCCATAAGGGCGATGATCCCTCGAAGAACCCGGAGCGCTTCCTGCTCCTCGCGGGCGTGATGTACGCCGAGTTCCTGAACACGGATGGCGACGAGTGGCGGGCGACCCTGGACGCCGGTTCTGGACCCGTCGAGCTCGTGATACAGCCCTGGGTGCTCCACCGCATGCAGGCGCTTGAGGAGTGCGCCCACATCGAATACCGCGTGAACCCCTTCGACCCGACGCGCCCCGACACCTATCCGGCCGCCGAGTTCCCCCGCCAGTTCGGCCGCCACCCCGAGTGGTAGCACCTTGGCCCCGCCCGTCCTCTCCGGACCGGCGGGGCTGCTTCATTTTTAGCCCCGCCTCTCCTATAATGGGAGGGCTTCGCGCTTTTTATTTTTATGAAAGAACAACTCCCGAAAGCCCTGCTTTTGAGCCTCTACCGCACGATGGTGCGGATACGGCTCGTGGAAGAGAGCTTTGTCGAGCCCATCCTCAAGGGCGACATTCGCTGTCCCGTCCACCTCTACGTAGGCGAGGAGGCGGTCGCGGCCGGCGTCTGCGCCAACCTCACCGATAAGGACTACGTCTTCGGCACGCACCGCTCGCACGGCCACTACATCGCGAAGGGCGGCGGAATGAAGGAGATGGTCGCGGAGATCTACGGCAAAGCGACCGGCTGCGCCAAGGGCCGCGGCGGCTCGATGCACGTGATCGACGTGAAGCGCGGGATGCTTGGCGCCGCTCCCATCGTCGCGGGCACGGTTTCGCTTGCCACGGGTGCCGCCCTGGCGTCACGAATACGAAAGGAAAACCGCGTGAGCGTCGCCTTCTTCGGCGACGGCGCCGTGGGCGAGGGCGTGCTCCACGAGTCGCTGAACTTCGCGGCCCTGAAGAAGCTCCCGGTCATCTACGTCTGCGAGAACAACCTTTACTCCACTCACCTTCCCATCGCCGAGTGCCGCACCACGCCGGACATTTTCGAGCTCGGCGCGCCCTACGGCATCCACTACGAACAGGTGGACGGCCAGGATGTCCTCAAAACCTATGCCGCCGGAAAGCGCGCCGTCGAGCTCTGCCGAAGGGGAAAAGGGCCGGTCTTTCTGGAGTTTATGACCTACCGCTATCGGGGCCACGTTGGTCCGGATGACAACATCCAGGGAAGCCACACCGACATCCGCCCCAGAGAGGAGATCGCGCGCTGGAAGAGGAACGACCCCTTGAAAAACCTGGAGCGCGTCCTGCTTGCGAAGAAGCTCGCTTCTTCCAAAGAACTGAACGGCATCGTGAGCAAGGCCGAGAAGGAGGTGCGGGAAGCGCACGTCTTTGCGCAAAAAAGTCAGTTTCCGAAAGAAAAGGACTTAACGAAATATGTCTTTGCGTAAACTTTCCTACAGCTTGGCGATTAACGAGGCGCTCCACCAGATGATGGCGAAGGACAGGCGCGTCTTCCTCATCGGCCAGGGCGTCAAAAGCCCCTGGTACGTGGGCAATACCGCAACGGGGCTCATCGAGCGCTTCCGCGAAACGCGCGTGATCGACACGCCGGTCTCCGAGAACGCCACGACGGGCGCCGCCATGGGGGCGGCGATCGCGGGCATGCGGCCGGTTGTCGTCCATCCGCGGCTGGACTTCATGATGTACGCGATGGATCCCATCATCAACGAAGCGGCGAACTGGTACTACATGTCGGGCGGGGCGGTCTCGGTTCCCCTCGTGATCTGGGGCATCGTTAACCGCGGCGGCGAGCAGGCGGCACAGCACTCGCAGGCGCTCCAGGCGCTCTTCGCGCACATCCCCGGCCTTAAAGTGGTCATGCCGGCGACGCCGTACGACGCCAAAGGCCTTTTGATATCGGCCGTAAAGGACAACAACCCGGTTGTTTTCATCGATGACCGCTGGCTTTACAGGGAAGAAGCGCCGGTACCAAAAGGCATCTATTCGGTCCCGATCGGCAAGGGCGCCATCCGACGTCGCGGCAAGGACGTCACGATAGCGGGCATCTCGTACATGGCCCGCGAAGCCGTAAAAGCGGGCGAGTTGCTTAAGAAGGAGGGTATCGACGCGGAGATCATCGACATGAGAAGCGTGAAACCGCTCGACGTCCCGCTTGTAGCGCAGTCCGTAAGAAAAACGGGTCGGCTCGTCGTTGCGGAAGCGGCCTGGCTCTCCGTCAGCGTCTCGGGCGAGCTTGCCGCCCGCATCGCCTCCGACCCCGCGGCCTTTAAAGCGCTCAAAGCGCCCATTGCGCGCGTTACGCTTCCCGACATACCGGCTCCGATGGCCCGGACGCTCGAGAAGGCCTTTTACGTCGACGCCTCGAACATTGTCGAAGCAGCCAGAAAACTCCTCAAAAGAAAATAAAAAGCCCCACCGAGGCGGGGCTTTTTATTGTTACTGCCCTAACAGTGAATTGACTTTGGCGCGGGTCTTCGGGCCGAAGGTGCCGTAGCCGGGATCGCTGGCGCTCGTAACAATACCCTGTTTCAGCTGGAACCTCCCTATGGCGTCCCGGGTAAGCGAGCCAAAATATCCGGTCACGAGGCCCTCGGGGTAGATCTCCGATCCTTGCGCTTTAAGGAAGTTCTGAAGCGCGGTTACGTCCCCACCTTTCGCACCAACCGCAAGACCTTGGGCATAAGCTCCCGCAGGCGGTACCGCCGATCCTCCCACGACGGGTGCGCCGGAAATCGCGGACTGAAGCGCGGCGAGCCGCGTGACGACCTCCTGGATCAGCGCAAGCGCGTTAGGCGCGGCAAGGTTGGCCTGAATGTACGCCACCTGTTGCGCAATCGCGCCGAGTACGGTTACAACTTGAGCATTCGTCGGACTGGATGGAAGCGCGGGAATGGTTACCGGAGCCGAAGGAACTGTCGTTGCGGCCGGAGCTGGAGTGGTAACTGCCGCGGCCGGAGTCGCTCCTCCCCCTCCTCCACCGCCGCTTCCGCCGCCCGTGCTTACAGAGCCACAGGCGTTATCTTTGGGCGTGATAGTGAACGTCTCTTCCTGACTCACCGCGCGCAAGACAACTTTTCCGACGCCAGCAGACGTGCAGATATTGCTAATGAGAGCCGTGGCGGAGCCCCCGCTCACGCCGAGCTCCCGGCTTGCCGAAGTAATCGAGAATTCGACGCCTGCCGTCGAGGTCGCCATCGTTACATCCACGCTCCCCGCATTCACTATCAGCGTCTTCGCTACGGAGTCCGCCTTGATTACGAGCGTGATAGCGGGACTCGCGAGCGAGATGTTTTCGTCTGTGGAGTAGTTCAGATCAGCCGCGTGCGCCACTCCCGCAAAGCTCACCGCAAGCAGGAGAGCAAAAGCGGCATAAATAGCTCGGAACATCTTAAGGTTAGAACTTGAACACGGTCACGCGATACTCCGGAGCTCCAATGCCGCCGTCAGGATCGGACTGGGTGCTTGTTGCCATGCAATCGCGAATGGTTACGAAGTTTGTCGAAGAAGCAAACGCCGTAATGATGTGATTAGCGGCGATGCTGAAGTTGACGGGATTAACGATCACCGTAGTACCCGTCGCTGCTCCTACTATGGACTTATCTTGCTCTTGGCAGACACCACCCACGGGTAACCCGAAGTTCAGCGAAGTGGTCGCAGAAATGACATCAAGAATCGCGGTCGTCCCCAAGTTAAGCGACACGAGAGTTCCCGCGCCGGCTGCGTCGATACTCCAATCATCACCGCCAGTGAGCGCAACGGTGGTGGCGGCATTCGAATTCCCTATAGCTATGGTGCTTGTTGCGGTGGTGCCCGTGCCGATATTCACCACCTTTGTGCTCGCCCCCGCGGTGTTCCCCGTCGCAAGGTTGAGCGTCTGAGCCGCACCCGAGGTGTTGCCACTCAACACGTTTACCCCCGCCGCCGCGGTGTTCGCGCCCGTGCCGATATTCACGGTTGTGGAGGTCGCGTTCGCGGCGCTCGCCATGTTGATCGTCAACGCATTATGCACCGCACCGTTACCGAGCGAGATGGTCGTTACCCGGGGGTTGTTCCCGAGATTGAGAACTCCCGCGCCCGCGGTTCCCGCCCCCGAGAGAATTCCCACGGTAGAACCCGCGGCTGAAGCTCCATTCGCTACGTTCACGGTCTGCGCGCTGGTATTCACGCTGTTCGCAACGCTCACCGTATTCCCCGCCACTCCCTTGCCAAGGTCGAGCGTGAACGCGGCGGTGCTTGATCCAATGGTAATGGTCTCCGTCTGATCCTCGTGTCCAACGAGAATTGCAGAGCCAGCGACGCCTTTTACGGTAAGCGCGCCGTCGCTCGTCACGCTCGTCGCGTTGAACGTGAGCGCCGCCTGCGCCACCATGACACCGACTGCAAGTGCTCCCACCGACACCGCGAGACCGGCAAAAAATCCCTTCGCTTTACTCACCATGTTGCTGTTCCGCATAGTATTGCTTCGCCTATCGGCGAAAAGTTTTTGACCTTTAATTAATTATTGACCGTCTTTTACAACTTCAATTGTACCAGAAACCCCTCAGACGAGCGTATGGGGGGGTGTGGATAAGTTGATCATGGAGCATACGGCACAAAACTGGGAGCATTCGCGATGCCATGCGCTGAGATTGCTTTCTTTCTTATTTTTCATATCATTCTATCATCGATAGAATGCTGCTTATGCCTTACAAAGTCCGCTTCGTAAACCCCCAAAAGCAGTACGCCGACCATCGCGAGGAGTTCATCAAGGCGTTCGACGAGACGCTTGCGCGCGGCGCGATCGTGAACCGTGAGGAGCTCTGGAAGTTCGAGGAGGACTTCGCGAAATTCGTCGGCGCTAAGTACGCCGTAGGCGTGAATTCCGGCACCTCCGCGCTCGACGTGGCGCTCCAGGCCGCCGGCATCGGCGCGGGCGACGAGGTCGTCACGGTGGCGCACACCTTCATGGCGTCCATCTCGACCATCGCCATGACCGGCGCCACGCCGGTCCTTGTGGACGTGGGACAAAATTTCAACATGGACCCCGAGCTCATCGAAAAAGCACTCACGCCAAAGACCAAGGCGATCCTGCCGGTGCACCTGAACGGCCGCCTGTGCGACATGGAGGCGATCATGGACCTTGCGAAGCGCAAAGGGCTCATCGTCATCGAGGACGCCGCCCAGGCGCTCGGCGCAACGATGCAGATGGCGGACGGGAGCGTTAAGAAAGCGGGGTCCTTCGGCCTCGTGGGCTGTTTCAGCTTGTATTGGGCAAAGGTCCTGGGCGGCTGGGGCAATAACGGCGTCGCCGTCTCGGACGACCCCGAGACCGCACGCAAGCTGAAGCTCATGCGCTACAACGGCGAGGACCGCGAGACGCGCCGCTTCTACTACCA
>CAYSDW010000044.1:0-5894 GCA_964429925.1 uncultured Candidatus Saccharibacteria bacterium
GGGAAGAAGTCGTCGAAGGCCTCGTCGCCCAGGACCGCCGAGGCGACGATGGTGCGGCCGGGCAGGTAGAGGCGGCCCAACGTGCCGCTCACGCGGCGCGGGACAGGCGTCATGTCCGGTTCCCGCATCTCCTTCGCGATCTTCCTGCAGAACGGACGCCGGTCATAGTCGTAGTCGCGCAGCCCGAGGGACGTCTTCGAGCCGATGAGCTTCGCCTGCTCCTCGGGGTAGGGGCCGCGGGTGTTGATGCGCCGCCGCCTCCGGGTGTCGATGCGCGCTCTGCGTTTGATCGTGCCCCCGAATGCCATGGACTCACTCCTTTCCATCGGGGTGTCATTGGTACCGGCTGCGCTTGATCGCCGCTTAATTTTCCTCCTCGTTTGTGAGCGTCGTGCTGCCGAAAATAATAGCAGAAAAACCTTGATTTGTCAATGAACGGTATTTCGCGTACAATAAGGAGCAATGAAAGGACTGATCGTACCGCGTGAAGTGCAGGCGATCGGCGAAGCGCTCTCGGGCGCCGGCTTTAAGGCGCATCTTGTGGGCGGGTGCCTGCGCGATCTCCTTCTCGGCCGCGAGCCGAAGGACTGGGACGTTGCGACCGACGCGCGGCCCGAAGAGATCCAGAAGCTCTTTCCCGAGAGCGTCTACGAGAACGCGTTCGGGACCGTGGGCGTGAAGACGGAGAGCGCGGATGCGCGCCTCAAGGTGATCGAGGTGACCACGTTCCGCAAAGAGGGCCGATACACCGATAAGCGCCATCCGGATGAGATATCGTTCGCGAAGACGATCGAGGAGGACCTCGAGCGGCGCGACTTTACCGTGAACGCGATCGCGCGCGACCTCAAAAGCGGAGAGGTCGTCGACCCCTTCGGCGGACGGGACGATCTTAAGAAGAACGTACTGCGGACGGTCGGCGACCCGGAGGCGCGGTTCAGCGAGGACGCGCTCCGGCTCCTGCGCGCCGTGCGCCTCATGGCCGACCTCGGTTTTGAGATCGAAGCGAAGACCGCCGCGGCGGCAAAGAAGCTCGCGGGACTTCTTGAGTTCATCGCCAAGGAGCGCGTTCGCGACGAGCTTGCGAAGATCGTGATGACACCCCGGGCCGCGGCGGGCGTCCAGGCGCTTGAGGACTACGGTCTCCTTAGGTTCGTCCTCCCCGAGCTTCGCGAAGGCATCGGCGTGGGACAGAACAAGCACCACGTTTATTCCGTTTGGGAGCACAACATCAGGGCCCTCGACTATTCCGCGTCGAAGAACTACTCGTTCGAGGTGCGTCTTGCTTCGCTTCTTCATGACGTGGCGAAGCCGCGCACCAAGGCGGGCGAGGGCCCCGATTCGACTTTTTACGGCCACGACGTGGTGGGCGCGAAGATGGCGGTCGCGATGCTCGACGCTCTCCATTTTTCGAAGGAGACCGTGCGGCACATTGCGCATCTCGTGCGGTATCACCTCTTCTACTACAACGTGGGCGAGGTGAGTGAAGCGGGCGTGCGCCGCTTCTTGAACCGCGCGGGACCGGAATATATCGACGACCTCGTGAAGGTGCGTGAGGCGGACCGCATCGGCTCGGGCGTCCCGAAGGCGGTGCCCTACAAGCTTCGCCATCTGCTCTTCATGATCGAGAAGGTGAAGCAGGACCCGGTCGGCCCCAAGATGCTCGCGGCAAGCGGCGAGGACGTGATGCGCGTCGCGTCGCTCGCGCCGGGGCCGAAGGTGGGCGCCATCCTCGCTATCCTGCTCGAGGAAGTGCTCGACGATCCGGCGAAGAACACGAAGGAATATCTCGAAGGCCGCATCGCGGAGCTTGCGAAGCAGAGCGAACAGGAGCTCGAGGAGATGAGGCGAAAAGCGAAAGAGCGCAAGAACGAGTTCGAGGAGGGCGTTGAGGCAGAAATGAAGAAACGCTACCATGTCCAATAACGCGGAACGGTTCGCCGGAGGCGGCGAGTCCCAAAGCAAGCGGGAGTATCCCATCGAGCGCGTCATCGGGCGCGGCTTCGACGACGAGGACTACGAAACCGCGCGCGCATTTCTTCGGGACCGGTTCGGGAGGCAGGATTTCATTCGGGATCTCGAGCGGGACAAGACGGAGGAAGAGGAGAAGATCGTTGCGTGGGTAAACGACGAGACGAACGCGCTCCTCGCGCTCTACGGCGTGCGTCCGCTCGATATTCCCTCGCGGAACGTGCACATCATTCCCGAGGAACAGTGGCCGAAGCGGGAGGATTTCGCGGATTCCGCCGCGTTCTACGACTTCGGCACGCAATCCATCTTTTATCGCGACAACGTCTGGCGCTCGCTCTTCGCGTACCGGCTTTTCCACGAACAGCTGCACATCAAGTCGCACCAGGCGGTGCAGTACGTGGAAGAGGGCGGCAAAAAGAAGCTCGAGGCGTACCGTTCGGGGCTGACCCTTACGAGCGCCAAGCGCGAGGACTTTGCCGCGCAGTTCCGCCGTCTGAACGAGGCCGTCATCGAAACGCTTGCGGTGAGTTTCTGGCAGGAACGGGTCGCTCCGGACGAAAAATTCCGGGGCGAGATGGAGAAGGTTGGGCGGCTCCGGGCCGTATTGCGCGAGGAAGGCGAAGCCCTCAAGGCCGCGAACGGCCTTTCGGATGAGGAGCTGGAGCAGACGGTCGAGGAGGTATGCGCCGCGTTCGCGGGAAAAGAAGAGAAGCCGGAACTCGTGCGGTTCGCCTACTCCGCCGAACGCGCCGCGCTTGGCGCCCTGATCTCCATGCTGTATGAACGGAACGCAGGCGCGTTCGCGGACGCGGGAGCGGTCTTCGATCTTTTCGTCAAAAGCGCGATGACGGGGCACATGGTCGAACTGGGGAAGTTGATTGACAGGACCTTCGGCGCTGGTACATTTAAGCGGCTGGGAGCGATAAGCTCCGAGAAGCACACGAAAGGGGAGTTGCTCGCGTTCGTGGAAGATCTGCGTTCACAAGAAAAAAACGGGGTGTAGCCCCGACGTCAGAAGTCGGGGTCCCGACCGAAGCGTCGGGATATACCGGCAGCATCCTTCGATTCTCTTGGGACGGGCACACGTTCATCATTCTAAATTTTATCGGGGTGTAGTATACCGGCAGTACGCGCGCTTCGGGTGCGTGAAGACCGGGTTCGATTCCCGGCACCCCGACAAGAGCAAGTTATGACAGAGCGACTACCGCTAAAACCGGAAGGAGAAGAAGGCGAAGCACGGCCGGAATTTGAACTGTTCCTCGCCATCCCTCGCAGTGAGGAGTGGGCGTTACTAAAGGGGTCTCTTTTTGCCGCACGGGAATTGCGAGAACTCAAGGAACAGCCGCATGGATTAGACCTAAAGGCGGCGCATTTTGTTGAGGTCGATCCTAAAAGCGGAGCCCCAGAAACAATTCTGGAGTGGAAGACGGACGAAAAAAACGCGGAAGGAAAAGAAGTTCCACCCTCGGTCTTTCTCCGTCCAGGCAAAGAATATTTCGTTCTCCTCAACCCGCTGCTCCGGGAATCGTACGATAGATCGAAGTTCGTGCTTCATCTTCTCCCGCGAAGCTCGCTTTTGCGTGCCGGGGTTGTTGCCGAGGAGTCCACGTTTTTTGGAACCGAGGATGAAGCAATCCGAGAAAGCTTAGGGTCTTGGTTTGATGCCTACTACGACGGACGCCAGGGCGCGTTTCGCATTTTTATCGCAAATCCAAATGGTGTTGAGGTCGAGGACTTGGCGCCCGTGGTCCAGGTTGTTCCGGAGCGAATTCCCAAGGACGAGATCGTGGCACGGACACAAGAGGCATTTCTCCTTGAACGCGAACAAGAAAAACGCACTCCGCTCTTTCTGGGCGGCGTATCGGAGTTTCTTCCTGTGCGTCCCAAGATCGCTACCGACCCGGAAAAGAGCCAGCTCAAAGTTACACAGCCGATGGCATCCGATGATACCGCATTCCATCTCCGTAAGGACGTTCCTTATCTTTTGGAAACTGCGGAGGAGGTATCGTTGTCTGCGCACGAAGTCGGCCTTACGAGGGCATTTGCGAGTCATGAGAATATCGCTGCGTACGGCGATGCTTTAGTTGACGCTGGCTATCATGGAAAACTCACATACCTGGTCATCCCGAAAGAAGATATTGTTCTTAGGCGCGGCGATGCCATTTCGTATCTTCTGAAAGTCAACGTGCCGACAACATCGAAGCCCTACAGCGGCCACTGGGGAAAGAAATAGCAACAAGGCCGCCTTTTGAGGGGCGGCCTTTGTCATGCCGTGCGCTTGAGCGCGCGGATGACGATTGGAAGGACGATGAGGAAGGGAAGGAGCTCGACCGCGCCGAGCCAGTGCGGCTGGAGATAGAACTCGCGAATGTAGTCGAACCCGCGATACAGCTCGACGAGCTGCTTCACCTCCGCCGGCGACCAGGAAACATGGAAGTGCTCCCACGTCCACCAGGCCGTCCCGGGATCGGCGAAGAACTTGTGCCACCGGTCCGAGAAGGGCCAGAGCCACTTCACGCCGAAGCCGATCAAGACCGAATCGTGGACGAAGTGCCACATCGTCCCGGCGAGGAAGAGCCCCGCCCACTTCCGCCCCCAAACCGCGAGGATGGGAAGTGCGAGCACCGCGAAGAGAAGCGGCAGATGCAGGAGGTCGCGATGTTCGCCGTTCACATTGCCGTACAGCGTGAGGTGCAGTACGGCATCGAGGTCGGGAAGCAGCGCGAAGCCGATCGAGCAGAGAACGAGTTTCGGCGAGAGCCGCATGCCCCGGGAGCACGCGGCGAGGGCAAGAAGCATGCCAACCGCGATGTCCAGGAACATGTCCGTTCCTCCTTGTGGTGGCGGGCCGGTATGGCCCTGCCTACTGATTTAATTTATATCACGAAACTATCTTGCTGTCAAAGTCGTTCAGCGGAGCGGCGTGAGGCGGCGCGCGATCTTCGGCGCCAAGGAGAAATCCTTGAGGCGCTTTGGTTTGTGTGCGAGCAGGGTGTAGCCCTTCTCCTTCCGCCGCGGGACGAGGTGCCAGTGCACTTGGTTCGCCTCGTCCATGTAGATGAGGTAGACCTTGGGGACGCGAAGCGTCTTCATGAGCGCGTTCCGGACCGCGTCCACGACGTCCATGAGGTGCTCGAAGTCCTTGCGGTTAAGGAGGTGAAGGTCCCGGACGCGCCGCTTCCACACCACGACCGTGTGGCCGGGTGCGATGGGGAAACTCGCAAGGCAGGCGTAGAGCTTCTTGTCTTCGTAGATAAGATCGGTCTTGGGCGGTCGAGGGAGCATTATATACGCTTTTCCCACTCACCGGCGCCTTTTCCCGCGAGAAGTTTGTCGAGCATTTCAAGCTCTTCGTAGATGCCCTCGATGAGTTCGTAGTTCCGCGCCTCATCGAGCGACACCCAGGCGTGTTCGGTAAGCGCCGGGCAGAGCTTCACCTCGCCGCCGTCATGGTCGGCGTACAAGCTCACGATGAGCGCGGGGACGTTGTCGGGCCGGACGTAGACCATGCTCGTAAGGTAGCCGATATTCTTTATGGCAATGCCGGTCTCCTCCAGCACCTCGCGGCGCACGAGGTCTTCGAGCACGTTGTACCAATGCTCGCCCGTGTCTTTGGGGCGGCTGGCGTAGTCCGCCATCTTGAGCTTGCCGCCCGGGACGGTCCAGAGGTTCGGGAACGCCTTCTCGTGCGGAGCGCGCCGCGCGATGAGATATTTTCCGTCCTTGACCACGATGCCGGTCACGACGACGTAATGCGCCTGCTGGGGGTCGTACATAGGAACCTATCTCAATACTAATTCCTAACGCGATGCCAGCCAATGTCAGAACGGGCAAGACGCGACGACGCAGTCGTACTCGGAGAGTCCGTCAAGGAGGAGCAACGCCGCACGGGCTGGCATTGGCGGCATCCCTCCGGGCTGCGGTCT
>CAYSDW010000045.1:0-5893 GCA_964429925.1 uncultured Candidatus Saccharibacteria bacterium
TCGTCCACGAATCTCTCTATCTCCGGCGCGGCAAGCCCCACGTCATAGCGCTCGAGTTCCTTGGTCACGGTCTCGGCAGTCGCCTCGAGCCGCGCCAGGACCCAGCGGTCGAGGAGGTGCGTGACCTTGGCCGCCGTTCCGGCCGACGCGCTCTTTTTGCCGTAGGTGTCGTAGAACACGAAGGAGTTGTAGAGCATCATCAGGAACTGGCGCAGCTTTTTGCCGAGCTCCGCTTCGTCAAAGCGCTTCGGCTCGCCGGCGGGATTCACGGTGTAGAAGAACCAGCGCATGGCGTCCGCCCCGTACTTCTGGATCATCTCCCACGGGTCCACGACGTTGCCTTTCGACTTGGACATCTTTTGGCCGTTTTTATCCAAGACCAGGCCGTGCGATATCACGTTCCGGTAGGGTGCTCCTTTCTTCAGGAGCACCGAGACCGCCAAAAGCGTGTAGAACCATCCCCGGGTCTGGTCGAGCCCCTCGCAGATGTAATCCGCGGGGAACATCGTTCCCTTTTCGACAAGCGCCTTGTTCTCGAAAGGATAGTGCCACTGCGCGAAGGGCATGCCGCCGGAGTCGAACCACACGTCCGCCACTTCGCGCACGCGGCGCATCTCGCCTTTTGTGCACCGGGGGCAGCGGAGCACGATGCCGTCCGCATAGGGACGGTGAATGTCGAGGCGCCCAAGGGCGTCATAGGGCCAATTATGGAGCTCCACGGGGCGCACTTCGCCGGTAGCGATATAGGAGAGCTCAAGCGCCTCTTCGTTCGCGGCGTTCCGCATCGCCGCCTCGAGCATCCAAAGCGGGTCGCCGTGGCCGACGATGAGGATCTTCTCCTTGTTGTGCTTTGTATTGATGTCGCGCACGAACTCAAAAATGCGCTTCTTCGCGTCGGTGAGATTCTCCCCTCCCGGCGGCGCCTTTACGAACTCCTCCGAAGGCGAGGCGAAGAACTTCTTGTGGTCGGATATCGCGCGCCAGTTGAAGATGCCGCAGTCGAGCTCGCGAAGCCGCTCGTCGACGACCACCTTCGCGCCCGTGGCCAGGGCTACGATCTTCGCCGTCTCGCGCGTACGCAGGTAGGGCGAGGCGTAGATGACATCGATGCCCTTCTTCTTGAGCCGGGCGGCGACCCGCGCGGCGTCCTTCTTTCCCTTTTCCGTGAGATGCGAGACGTGCGTTCCTTTCTCCGGACCCGAGGCGATAAGCTCCTTCACGTTGTGCTCCGCCTCCGTGTGGCGGAGAAGAACAAACGAATTCTTCCGCTCGGCGTGCGTGTCGAGGTCTTTAAGCGCGGAGACCACGAGCGCGTGCGCGCAGGAACCGCACTCCCAGATCGGGAGCGGCGTGCCCCAGTAACGGTCGCGGGAGATGGCCCAGTCCTTTGCGTCGCGCAGCCATTCGCCGAACCGGCCCTCCTTGATGTGCCCGGGGACCCAGTTGATCGCCCCGTTCGCCCTAAGGAGGTCGTCCCGGAGCGACCGCATCAGAACGAACCAGGAATACCGCGCAAAATAGATAAGCGGCGTTGAGCAGCGCCAGCAGAACGGATACTCGTGCTCGATCGTTCCCGCGTGATAGAGCAGGCCCCGCGCCTTAAGGTCCTCGAGAATGTCCTTGTCCGCTTCCTTGATGAACTTCCCCGCGCCGGGAAAGCCCGGCGCCACGCGGCCGCGGTCGTCGATCGTGAGCGGGATGTCCTCGGCCGCAATGTCGCGGTTCAATGCTTGGATCACCCGCAGGTCGTCCTCGCCGAACGCGGGCGCTATGTGCACCAGCCCGGAACCCTCCTCGGTCCCCACGAAGTCGCCGGGGATCACCTCGTGGAGCGTCTTGAGATCTGTTTTCTTTTTGAGCGGATAGAGCGGCTCGTACTTCAAGCCAATGAGTTTTTTTCCGGAGAGTTTCTCGACGATATCCGCGCCCTGGTGCTCGAGGAACGGCGGAATGCTGTACGACCAGAACTGCTCCTTCCCCACCTTGTACTTCGTGTAGGTAAGCGCCGGATCCACCGCCACGGCGACGTTCGCCGGCAGGGTCCAGGGCGTGGTGGTCCAAACAAGAAGATACGTGTTCTTTTCGTCCTTCACGGGGAACTTTACGAAAACCGACGGGTCGGGTGTTTTCTTGTAGACGCCCGGCTGGCCGAGCTCGTGCGAAGAGAGCGGCGTCTGACAGCGCGGACAGAACGGCACCACCTTATAGAACTTCTTCAAAAGACCGCGCTTCGCGATCCGCGCGAAGATCCACCACAAGCTCTCGATATAGGAGTTCTCGTACGTGATATAGGGATGCTTGAGGTCGAGCCAAAAACCGATGCGGTCAGTGAACCTCTGCCACTCGTCCTTGTACTTCCAGACGGACTCTTTGGCTCGCTCGTTGAACGGCGCGATGCCGAACTTTTCTATCTCCTGTTTGTTTTTGAGGCCAAGCTCCTTCTCGACGCCGATCTCGACCGGCAAGCCGTGCGTGTCCCAGCCGGCGCGCCGCGGCGCATAGTGGCCCTGCATCGCCTTGTAGCGGATGATAATGTCCTTAAAGACGCGCGAGACCACGTGATGAATGCCGGGACGGCCATTCGCGGTGGGTGGCCCCTCGAAGAAACGGAAGGGCTTTTTGCCCTTGCGCTGGTCCACCGAGCGGCGAAAGACGTCGCGCTCTCGCCAGAGGCGCAGGACGCGCTCTTCGATCTCCGGCAGAGAGAATTGTTTTTGTCCTTTGAGCATGATCGGAACCTGCCTTACATCTTCTTCGGGACCGCGATGCCCATGAGACCAAAGGCGTTCGTGAGCACGCCAAGCGTACCAAGAACGAGCGCCCGTCGCGCAAGCGAGGTAAGGAGCGCGTCGAGCGACGTTTCGGCCCCTTCCTCTATCACGCGCCGCCGCTCGTAGAAGAGGTGGAACGCGTGCGCAAGATCGCTCGCATACTTCGGCAGCTCCTGCGGGCGGCGCATCGCGGCCGCTTGCGCCACCGTCTCGGGAAACCGGACAAGCTGTTTTATCAGTTCGAACTCCTCCGCCTCCTTTAAGTGACCAAGGGGCGGCACCAGCGTATCGTAGCCGGCGAGCTTCGCCGAGTCGAGCTGCTTTTTGGTGAACTTCGCTTTTTTGAGGATGTTCGCGGCGCGGACTGCGGCGTACTGCGCGTAATAGACGGGATTTTTCTGGGAGCGCTCCTTGGCGAGATCGAGGTCAAAGTCCATGTGGGTGTCGAGCGACTTCTCGAGAAAGAACCAGCGGGCGGCGTCCAGCCCGACTTCTTCAATAAGCTCTTCAAGGGTCACGAAGACGCCCTTGCGCTTGGACATCTTGAACTCCTCGCCGCCCTTCATGAGCCGCACCGTCTGCGCGGTAAGGATCTCTACGCGCTTCGGATCGAGGCCGAGCGCCTGGAGCGCGCCCTTGAGCCGCGGGCCGTAACCGTGGTGGTCCGCGCCGAAGACGTCTATACACGCGTCGAATTTCCGCGTTACGAGCCGGTCGCGGTGGTAGGCGATGTCCGGAAGCACATAGGTCGGTGCGCCGTCGCTCCGCACAAAGACGCGGTCCTCCGTGTCGCCGTGTTCCGATGCCTTGAACCACACCGCGCCGTCCTTCTCGTATATGGCGCCGCGCTTCTTAAGCTCGCCGAGCACTCCGTCAATGAGACCTTTTTCGTAGACGCTCTCTTCCTCAAAGAAAATATCGAATGTTATCTTCGCCTTCTTTTCCAGAAAATCGGCGTTCTCCTTTTGGATGCGGTCAGCGACGTAATAGCCCGCCTCCCCCTCGTCTGCCATGTCCTTAAGACGCTTCGCGATCTCCTGCTTCTTCAAAAGACGGAGAAGCTGCTCATGTTTGTACTCCTCCCCTCTCCCGAGCGCCGTTTTGCCGAGCGAGCGGACCTGTAAGCTCGATCTCGCATTGTTGACATAAAATTCGCGCGAAATCTCATAGCCCGCGAACGCGAGAATATTCGCGAGCACGTCGCCAAAGAACCCGCCTCGCGCATGGCCGAGGTGCACCGGCCCCGTAGGGTTCGCGTCCAGGTAGTCGAGTGAGATGCGTTCGCCCTTTTTCATGCCCCTGCCGTAGTCCGCGCCCTTCTCTAACACCGAGCCAAGCTCCGCGCGCAGGGCGTCGTCCGAAAGATGCATGTTCACGAAGCCGGGCAGCTTGGCCTCAACCTTCCTGAAGAGGCCCGGTTCCGCCTTCTCGATCGCGGTTGCGAGGTCTTTGGCGGCGTCGAGCGGCGCCATCAGCTTCTTTTTTGCGATGACGAATGCGGCGTTCGTGGAATAATCCCCGAACTCCTTCACTTCGGGAGCCGAGAGCTGGGGCGTAAAACCGAGCTGTGCGGCGCGCTTGATAAGCGCGGCTATCTTCTCGTGCACATTTCAAGTGTAACAAAAAAAGCGAGGAGGCCCTTAGGAGGGCCTCCGAATGAACCGCAGGAGGAGCCAGGTGCCGGCCATCGCCGTGCCGATGAACCATGCCGACGCGAGGGCGTAACCCGTGAAGACGTTCGCGAGCATCCCCTGCGCCTGCGCATGGGAGAGCGCCTCAAGGGTGATCATGCCGCCGGCACCGAGCGCGCCAGCGTTCGTGTCCCCCTGCTTCCAGCGCGGGATGAGCGCCACCGCCGCGCCGATGAGGAGCGGCATGAAAAGGAGCAGGATGCCCGCCACGCTCACCTCCCCCGGCGTGCCAGCCGCCGCGAACAGCGAGGGGATGGTGAAAAGCAGGATGAAGACGAGACCGACATGCCAGACGGTGGTCCAGTTCCAGTCGCTTACTCTCACTGGCCGCCTCCTTCTTTGAGAACGGGGTATCTGGAGATTGTGCTATCGTAAAAGTACAGATGAACGACTATGCCGTCAACAAAAAAGCCGTTTTTGACTACGAGATCCTCGAAACCGTCGAGGCGGGCATTGCCCTGCTCGGATTCGAGGTAAAAGCGGTGCGCAAGGGCTTCGCCTCGCTCGCGGGGAGCTTCGCCGTCATCCGGGGTGGAGAGGCGTATCTCGTAAACGGCGCTATCCCGCCCTACCAGCCGGGCAACACTCCCAAAGAGTACGACCCGACGCGCACGCGCAAACTTTTGCTCACGAAAGACGAGATCAAGGAACTTATCGGGAAAACGGAGAAAACAGGATTGACTTGGGTGCCTTTAAAATTGTATAATAAGCGCGGCAAGATCAAGCTCTCCATCGGCCTCGCGCGGCACAAGAAAAAGCATGACAAACGAGAAACCATCAAACGCCGCGAGACAGAGCGCGAGATGAGGAGGGTTGCCGCTTAACAATCGGGGATGACCGGCTTCGACGAATGGAGCGCGGCGCATCATGCAGGAGGAGCCGAAGTTCTCCTAAAACGCTTCACCATAACAAATGCAAACGCATTTGGCGGCCGCGGGTTCGCCCGCACCGCTCTCGCAGTTGCCTAATTAAGACAATTGCCATCGGCGGATCCGCGCTTGGCGGGTCCATAACCGGTGTAAGATCCCAAGCTTATCTGCCGTGAGCGGTTCGCGATCGGCAGAGACATCCTTCGAACCGCCTGCGCGTTTATTTTGTCGGACCCTACGCGCGCAGTAACAAGTCCGAATATTCCTGTAGAGTGATGCGCCAAGCCCGCTCGGACGCGAGTTCAATTCTCGCCATCTCCACACTAGTTAGTTATAATGGAAACAATGGCCATCTGAAAGAATTCGGAAAGCAATCTACTCAATCAGTTGTAAAGGCTGCAAAAGAGGTCTCGGGAATGAAGAGTCGTGGGGAATGAAAATTCTCTATGAAGGAACCGGGTTTCGCATAGTTCACCGCGAAAACCTCGCCGATTCTTTCCCAGATTGGAACTACGACGGCTTTATTGCGCTTTGTGATTCGCTGATACAAAACCATAACGCG
>CAYSDW010000046.1:0-5835 GCA_964429925.1 uncultured Candidatus Saccharibacteria bacterium
CGTATCCCGAAGGGTTGCGGTCTGGGATGCCCGCCCGCTGCGTTACGCCTCCTCGACGTACCTTCCAGGTACGACTTCGTCGGCAAGCCTTGCGCTTGCGCCTGCATCTCCGCAACGCGTTTGAGGATTAGTGTTGAGATAGGTTCCGCCATTATATAGTAGAAGCATGGGGAAAGTGCTTTTGCCTTCCGTTATCGTCGAGGTCGAGGGGCCGGTTATTTTTCTCGCAGGGCCTATTCAGGGCGCGCCCGATTGGCACGAGGAGGCGACCCGCATCCTTTTGGAGCTTGAACCGAAGCTCACGGTTGCCTCGCCGCGCGCCCTGCCGAACGAGTACGAAACATTCGACGAGGCGCATTACCGCGCCCAAGTGGACTGGGAGACGCACTTTCTGCGCCGCGCCGCCCGGAAGGGCGTCATCATGTTCTGGCTTGCCAAGGAGAAGACGCACATCCACGAGCGAGCCTACGCGCAGACCTCGCGCTTCGAGATCGGGGAGTGGAAGGAGCGCCACATGCGCGACGGCGCAAAGCTCGTTATCGGGATCGAAGAAGGGTTCTCCGGCGCGCGCTACATTCGGCACCGCTTCGGGCAGGACTGCCCCGAGGTGCCGATCGTCTCTTCGCTCCGCGAGGCCTGCAAAGCGGCGGTGCGGCTCGCATAGAGTTTACACAGCGGACGTTCCCGTGATACAAATTCCGTGGAACATTTCCCATTGGAACGGAGGAGATAGTGCTCAAACTGCTCGAACTGCTCGAAGAGTGCAGCCGCGGAAGCCACGATCTCTCCAGGCTTCTCGAGATTCACTGCCTCGCGCCGGGGGTTTCCACGGTCGCGCGCTGGTGCGAGCGCTGCGGCTCGGCGGTGGTGGACGTCGACTACGACGGGCGCACCAACCCCGGCCAGGTCATGAAGATGCGGTCGTCTGAGTTTCTGAAGCGGGCCATCGCCGCCATTCATCGCCAGCTTCTCGGTGAGCTTCTCACGACGCTTCGCGCCGACCGCGCCAACCGGCTCTTCGGCAAGGGCTACGGCGAGGCGAAGCTCATTCTGGCGGCGCAGGGCGGGGCTCCGATCTCCGAAGCGCTCGCGGCGAAGGTTCGTTTTCTCGCGACGGTCGTCCGGCATCTCGAGGGTGGCTACGACAACGAGGGCGTGAACGCATGGTTCGAGCGGCCGCGCGTCCAGCTCGGCGGCCGGAGCCCCGTTCAGGTCCTCACGGAAAGCTGGGACCCTGCCGGCAAGGATGCGCAGAGCGTCCTCGAGCTTGCGCGCTCCCTCTCGTCCTCTCCCGCGACATAATCATGCACGTTCGGCCCGCCCCTTCTTGGGGCGGGCCAATTCGTTTACGATAAAGATGATGACGCCTAAAAATCTCCCGCAACACGTTGCGGTCATTCCCGACGGCAACCGCCGCTGGGCGACCGCGCGCCGAAAGCAGCCGTGGGAAGGGCACAAAGCGGGCGCCAAGGCCTTCGAGCGCGTCGCGCGCGAGGCCTTTGCCTCGGGCATTCCGTACTTCACCTTTTGGGCGCTCTCCGAGGACAACTTTTTGAAGCGCGAGAAGCGCGAGGTCTCGTTCTTGATGAAAATTATCGCGCAAGGCGCGCGGGAGATTGCCGCAAGCGCGTGGGTTCGCGACATGGGGGTGCGCGTCCGCATCCTCGGCCGCTGGCGCGATCTTTTGCGGGAGAAAGAAGTGCGCGCGCTCGAGAAGGTCGAGGACCTTACGCGCGGAGGCGGCGAGCGGACGCTCACCATCCTCATTGCCTACAACGGCACGACGGAGATGGTCCAGGCGATCCGGAACATCGCCGAGCTTGCCAGAATGTCGCCCGATCTCGACGTCAACGGCGCACTGGTGAAAAAGGCGCTGTATACGGCGACGCTTCCGCCCGTGGACCTCGTGGTACGGACCGGCGGCGAGCCGCACTGGTCAGCGGGGTTCATGATGTGGGACACGGCGGACAGCCAGTTCTACTTCACGAAAACGCTCTGGCCCGATTTCGACGCGAAGGAACTCGGGAAGGCGCTCCGCGACTACAGCCGCCGCGAACGCCGTTTCGGGAAGTAGGGTGGTAATTTGCCTCGCCGCACGGACGGGCATAGAGTAGGGAGAGCAAATTGACCTGTGCAAGGTCTTCGAGGAGAGAACCGTGCGTCTCGTTCTTTTCACGGCCGTTCTTACCGTCCTCTCGGCATTCGCATCTGCGCCGGCATTCGCTGCGCCCGTACCCGAGCGCGGCAAGGCCTCCACGGAGTGGCCTGCGGATCCCGGCGAGAAGAAGCCCCTCGACCATCTCATCGAGTTCACGGATGCCGAGGCGTACAAGTTCCTGGTACTTACGGCTCGAGTTCCGCAACGCGGCACCGCGGACTACAGGCCGGAACCATGGCGTGATACTGCGATCGGCAACATTGTCTCATGGGCGGAGTTCATCGAGCGCTATCCCAAGTCGCCGCTCGTCTCGCACGCCTACCTTCGCATGGCGGAGTGGTATCTCACCATCAAGAAGGGTGACGACCGGCCGAGCTGGTACGAGGGCGAGGAGAAGAAGGACCCGAACGAGATCAAAGACAACCCCGCCGTCCTGGATCCGGTCTACGTCGCAGAGGGATTCAAGCTCCTGAACCGCGTCATCGCGCGCTTCCCGAACGATCCCTACCTCGGGCATATCGGGGATGGCGAGTTCGCCTGGAACGACAAGGTGGGGGCGGTGGCGCTCTACATGCGCGGTCTCATCTTCCGCGGCGGATGCAAGCAGGACCTGGCGCGTCTCCGGCGGGACTATCCCGACTCGCCTTCGACGCGCGATGCCGCGGTGCACTTTGCGAAGGTCTGTTTCCGGTAATCGAAGAGGCCCGACGTCGAAACGTCGGGCCTTCGCAATTCCTGCAGTCGTCAGTGTTTTTCGGAGACCGGCCGGTACATGCGCAGGAGCGAACCGCACTCCGTGCAGTACTCGTTATAACCGTGGCGCATCTCGCGCTTCTCGATCCGCACGTGGTCCGTGATCTCGCGGACCAGGCAGGCGACCGCCTGGACGAGGTCGTTCACCACATGGAACCCCAGGCCCTGCCACGGCGACCCCACGATCTTCAGCGGATGGATGTCGCGGAGCATCGGGTAGAGCCAGGCGTCCTTCGTGTAGATGACGACGGGCCGGTTGTGAAAGAGCCGGAGCATCACCGCCTCCGTGATCTTCCCCCACGTTTCCGTGGAACCCATGTCCATGAAGCCGGAGAGCGAACGCTGGAGCATCTTCCGCTCGAAGAGGCCCTTGGCCTCGTTCGGGTCGGTCTCTTCGCAGTAGTCCGCGGGGACCGCCAGGCCGCCGACGTGGACGAGGCGGAAGTCGGGGATGACCGTCGAAGCGGACGCCTCGATGGCCTGCGCCATCTCCTCCGCCTTCCGGAAGTCCTCGAGCGAACGGAGCGAGCAGAGGAAATAGGCGTGAAAGGTCTCCGTCTTCTCGTACTCCCCGATGAGGCCGGCCATCTTCGCTTTCGCGGGACCGGCGAGGCCGCGCAGCTCCGCGGGGAGCTCCTTGGCGTTCTCGCCGTTGTAGCCGGGGGAGAGGACGAGCGCTTCCTCGGGAGTGAGGCGGGGAAACTTCATCGTGCGCCTCCTTAGATGTCGAATTTGCTGCCCCCACATTAGCGTTCGCTTTCGCCCTTGTCAAAGATTTTTTTTGAATATACGATAGGGGCGGCAATTTCATTCACACTGATTCGACTACCGAGGAGGCGCTATGCCGTACGTCGAGGAGAAGTACAAGAAGGTGCTCGACCCTCACATCGACGCGCTCGCCGGTTGCGTGAAGCTCGCGATCAAGAACCCGCGCGACCTCATGGCTGTCTGGAACGCCATCCCGCGCCTCGCCCAGGCCATCAAGAAGGAGGACGAGGGCTGCGGCTACTGGGGCGCCTTCGCGGGGCTCCTGAACTACAGCTCCACCGAGACGCTCCTCAAGGCCCTGCCCACGCGGCCCAAGGTCCGCTACTGGGTGATGGCCGAGGTGGCCGGGCTCGCCGCCGAGCTCGAGCACATCTTCCGCACGAAGAAGTGGTACGAGCTCAACTTCGAGCCGCTCTCGTCGAACGCGGAGCTCTGGTTCAAGGACACGGCGTTCGGCAAGGACCACGCCTTCGGCGACGTCCTGCTCTGGACGCTCGCGAACCTCGCGATGCAGACGATGCCGGACCACTCCCACTCCGCGTGGCGCGCGGTCTCCGGCGTCTTCCGGAACATCGACACCGAGTTCTACCGCCGCCTGGGCATCCCCTACGAGGACCTCAAGATCGGCGAGAACGGCGACGTCTCCTACGCCGAGTACGAGGCGCCGATCCGGGCCGAGATGGCGAAGAAGCAGATCGGCCCCGGGGGCGTCTTCTACGGCGGCAGCGACAAGCCCTTCGACTTCGATCGCTAGGCCAGCCGGTATTCTCCGTATTCCCGCCCCGACCCTGTCGGGGCGGCTTCCTTTTACGGGCCCGCCTTCGCTGAAGCTTCGGTGGGCAAGGAGGTATAATAGAGGAGTATGAAAGCCAAGCTTATTTCATTCGTCATTGCGGAGACCACCCGCGCCAAGAAGGGCAAGGAGGCGGTGCAGTCGCCGACGGTCAAAAGCGCGCCGCACTACTTCGAGGCGACGGTGCCCCAGCAGTTCATCGTAAATCAGGAAACGGTAACGCTTCGCGAGAAGGAGGGCTCGCTCTCGCTTAAAACGTATCCGCCCGACATTCTGATCGCCGAGGCTCGCTTCGACCTGCCGGATATTTTTGCGGAGGATGTCCTGGAGCTCAAAGAAGAGGCGATAGCGCTCTGCCGCGAAACGCTTAAGAAAAAAGGCGGGAAGGACGTGGATGAGTTCAGCGAGGAATACTCCGTCTATGTTGCTTTTGACTATTCCGGCGACACGGAGCAGTTCCTTACGAACAAGGAACGCATCGCGACGCTCCTGAAGTCCGAGAAGCTCGCCCTCGACCCGCTTGAGGTGGACTACACGCTCTCGCTCCAACTCAAGTACGCGAAGAACGACCTCGTTATCGTGGACTGGGACGGCGCCTTCATCTTCGACCCCGAAGGCGACATCGAGTCCACGGTGGAGCTCTTGGAGCTTGCAAATCTCCAGCTTCTCCGCCATCGCCTTCTGGACAGGGAGCTCGACGAACGTCTTGCGCTTGTTGCAAAAATCTTTCAGTCCTTGCCTACAAAAAAACGCATGGTAACGCTTTTCCGCGGCCAAGAAGTGCGCAATGCGCTGCAGTCCATGATGAAGATACGCGCAACGTCGCTCTTCGGTTTCCAAAGTTTGGAGCGCGAGATAAAGCTCATCGGCGATTGGTATTCGGCGCGCCTCTACGAGCTTGCGGCAAAAAAGTTCAAGCTCGATGAATGGAAAGCGCATGTTAAAGAGAAGCTCGAAACCCTGGAAGATATCTATTCCACCGCGGCGAAGCAGTTTAGCTGGACGCCGGAGAGGATCGAGCTCGTCGGCTGGTTTATTTTGCTCGTTGGTTGGGGGATCATCCTTGCATTTGATCTCTGGGTGGAGTTTTTCAAGGAGTAGGGTAAGCTCTACGGCAAGGGCCTATAGGGCCGACGCGAAGCGGTCGGCCTCCCGACCAAGGCGTCGGGATAAAGTCCTGTATAACAGCGTCCCGCCCATACTTCGTATAAGCGGGATTGCGATTTTCTAAGCTCGTTTACACTCGCTAAGAAAATCGGTAACATTCGCACTGTGCCCCGCACTAAATTTCGCCATAGTGCCCAATAGGGGCCTATGGTCCAGTGGTAAGACGCGGCATTCGCATTGCCGAGACGCGAGTTCG